>CAQHJP010000030.1 GCA_948801035.1 uncultured Bacilli bacterium | reverse complement strand
TGAAAAGACTATGAAACTAATTCGTATGTTTTATTATGTTGATATATCTAAAATTAATAAATTAGATATAAGTGAAAAAGTAAAAAATGAAATTAACTCTTTTTTAAATGAATATTACTTAAAATATACAGGAATTTATTTGAAAAGTAAGAATTTTATTAATAATTTAAATAAACTAGCATTGTAAAATAATGTATACAATGTTTTTTTAGTATTGACTTATTTGTAAAAAAATAGTATAAATAATAAGGTTATTTAAGGAGATTGTATGGAAAAAATATATGTATTTGGACATAAAAAACCTGATACTGATTCTATATGTGCTAGTATAGGTTTATCATATTTAAAAAACTGTCTTGGTGTTAACTGTGAAGCTAGAAGTTTAGGCAGTATAAATAATGAAACAAAATTTGTATTAAATTATTTTAATTTAAAAGAACCAAAATATTTAAATGATGTAAAATTACAAATAAAAGATGTCGATTATTTAAAAAAATGTTATATGAATGAAAAAAGTAGTATAGATGAAAGTTATTCATATATGAAAGAAAATAATTTAAGTGGGCTTCCTTTAGTTGATGATAATAAAAAATTAACAGGTTTAGTAACCTTAAAAGAACTTGCTAAAGAGCTTATTCAAGGAGATTATACTAAAATATTTACTTCCTATAGTAATTTGATTAAGACTTTATCTGCTACTAGTGTAGTTAAATTTGATGATGAAATTAAAGGGAATGTTTTAGTTTCTGCATTTGGCTCATCTACTTTTATAAACGAAATAACACTACATGATAATGATATTTTAATAGTAGGTGATAGAAAGGCTATACTAGAGTATGCTATTAAATCTAGAGTTAAATTAATTATTATAACTGGTAATAATAATATTACAGACGATATAATTAACCTTGCTTTAGAATATAAGGTAAATATTATTAAAACTCCATATGATACTTTTAAAACAACAAAACTTATTAATTTAAGTAATTATATTAAAGATGTATCGTTTAAATCAACCCCAATTAGTTTTGATGAAAATGAATATTTTAATGAATTTGAAGAAGTTGCATCAAAAATTAAACATACTAATTATCCTATTATAAACAAGCATGGAGAGTGTTTGGGTTTACTTCACATAACTTTTTCAAACATAAAACATCCTAAAAAAGTTATACTTGTAGATCACAATGAAAAAAGTCAAACAGCAGATGGTATTGAAGAAGCTAGAATTATAGAAGTAATTGATCATCATAAACTAGGCACTCTAGCCACTTCGTCGCCTATTAATTTTAGAAATATGGCAGTTGGAAGTTCTTGTACAATAGTATATAGTATGTATAAAGAATCTGGTATTAAGATACCTAAACCAATAGCAGGTGCTTTAATTTCAGGTATTATTTCTGATACCCTACTTTTAAAATCACCTACTACTTGTGATATAGATAAGTCTTCTGTATCTGAACTTGAAGCATTACTTGGAATTAATTATTATGAATATGGTATGGAAATGTTTAAAGCAGGGTCTAGTATTAAAGGAAAAACAAAAGAAGAAGTAATTTACGAAGATTTTAAAAAATTTAATGTTGATGATAAATTTATCGGCATAGGACAATTTTTCACAACAGATTTGGATAGTATTTTAAACGAAAAAGAACAATATGTAGATATTTTAAATAAAATAGCTAAAAATAATGAATATGAAATAGTAGCTTTATTTGTAACAGATATAATTAAAAATGGATCATACATATTATTTAATGAAGAAGCTTTAGAATTGCTTAAAGATAGCTATGATTTAGATTATTTAGAAGAAGGACATTATTTTAAAGACTTTGTATCTAGAAAAAAACAATTTATACCACCAATTATGGAAACATTAGAAAAACAATAATGTTTCTTTTTTTGACATTTTATTTTCTCATATTTTGTTATAATTCTAAATATAGTAAAGTAGGTGATAAAACTTGAAGAAAATAATAACTTGTATTATTTTAATATTTGTAATTTTAGGCATTAATTTAACTTCTAAAATTAATTTAAAAGAAAATAAAAATTTTGTAAATGACTTATTAAATACTTCAAATTATTATTTTTGTAAGGAAAAATCAAGTAATAAAATAATTAATTTAATTAATCGCATCTTAGATATAAAGTTAAATATTCCAAGTACGATAATAGAAAAAAAATTTTATCAAACTGCTAATTACAATGTTGAATTTGGATATATTCAAAATTCAGTTATATCAAAACCTAGAGTATATATTTATTCTACACATTATACTGAGGCATATAGTGATTTAAAAACAGTTGTTGATGCATCTTATTTACTTCAAGAATATTTAAATTCTTATGGCATTGATACGATTGTTAATGAAAGAAGTATAAAAGATTATGCTGATATAAATAATTTAGAATACAAGGATTATTATAAAGCTACAAGAAAGTTTCTTTCAGATATGTTAAAAGAAAATAATTTTGATTTAATAATAGATTTACATAGAGATGCTGTTAGTTATGATACCTCACATATTAAAATAGATGATACTGATTATGCCAAAATAATGTTTGTTATGAATGAAAATTTAGAAAATATTAATTTAGCAAATAAGTTAGATGATATTATTAATAATAAAATAAATATTACAAGAGGTGTATATCATAAAAAAATAGATACATTTAACCAAGATTTATCAAAAAAAGCAATATTAGTTGAAGTAGGAGGAAATTATAACAATTTTAAAGAAGTTACTAATTCTATTAAAGTACTATCAGAAGCAATAAAGGAGCTATTAGATGAAGAAAAACAAAGAGAAAATATTTAGAACATGTTTTATTATATTATTTGTAATTTTTTCAACAATTTACATAAGTAATAAATACGGATATTATGAGTTTCAAAAAAAACGTGAAGTAACTTTAACAGAAGATCAAATAAGAAAATTTGAACAAGATGTTAAAGATGGTGTTAATATAGATATAAATAATTATGTTGTTGATATAAACAAAGACTATCAAACTAAATTATCAGGTATGGGTTTAAAATTTTCTAATACAATTTCTAAAGTAATAAAAAAAGGCGTAGATGAATTTTTTAAGTATATTGATTCTATAGTTACAGAAAAATAATAAAAATATTAAAAAAGACTTTCAAAAGTTTTTTTTTTTAATTATAATATTTTTAGTAGGTGATTAAATGATAATAGGATCTCATGTATCTTTTAAAAAAGATACTCAATTACTTGGAAGCGTTAGAGAAGCACTTTCTTACGGTGCTAGTACATTTATGTTTTATACGGGGGCACCACAAAATACTATAAGACATGATTTGGATACTTTAAAAACTAAAGAAGCTTATGAATTACTTAAAGAAAATAATATTGATATAAATAATATTATAGTTCATGCTCCATATATTATTAATATGGCATCTGATAATCCTTTTGCATACGAATTTTTAAATCAAGAAGTTAAAAGAGTGGAAAGATTAGGTATAAAATATTTGGTACTTCATCCTGGGAATGCACTTAAATTAAGTATTGAAGAAGCTATTTCTAATGTTATAAATAATTTAAATAAACTTGATAAAAGTTCTGTTACAATATGTATTGAAACAATGGCTGGAAAAGGTAGTGAAATAGGTACTAATTTTGAACAAATAAAAAAAATTATAGATGGTGTTTCTATAAATATTGGTGTATGCCTAGATACTTGTCATATAAATGATGCAGGGTATGATTTATCTAATTTTGATGAAGTATTAAAATCATTTGATGAAATTATAGGACTTAAATATTTAAAATGTATTCATATTAATGATAGTAAAAATTTAATGGGTGCAAAAAAAGATAGGCATGAAAATATTGGATATGGAACTATAGGTTTTGATAATTTAATTAATATTTTATATAATGAAAAAATTAAAGATGTTCCTAAAATATTAGAAACACCTTATATTAAAGATTCAAAAACTTCTTATCCACCATATAAATTTGAAATAGAAATGATTAAAAACAAAACATTTAATGAAAATTTATATAATGATGTTATAAATTACTATAACGATTTTTAAAATAAACATATAAAGCTTCAATTTTTTTATAAGATTCGAAATTTATTTGTTTTTTTAAGTTATCTAATATTTCTCTTGGATTTCCAAAACAAATAGTTCTCCAATCTTCTTTAGCATATTTATATACTATTTCAAGTTCATCATCATTTAAAGTAACACCATTTAAAGTAGCAAATTTTAAAACATCTTCTTTTTTCATTCTAGATACATATTCACTTATTAATTTTTCCATTATCCACCTCTATTTAATAATATGTTATATAAATAGAATAATGTAGTTAAAATTAAATAAAATATTAAGGGAGGTACTTATGTATAAAATAAAACCATTAGAAATGTCTTATAATGCTTTAATGCCATATATAAGTGAAAATACACTTTCAACACATTATAATAAGCATTATAAAAAATATTTAGATAATTTAAATGCAGTATTAATTAAAAATAATTATGATTTTAGATATTCAAAAGAAGAACTTGTAAATCATATTGATATTTTTCCTATTTCTGATAGAGACACAATTTTATTTAATTTAGGAGGAGTATTAAATCATGAACTTTATTTTTCTAATTTATCTAGGTTTACTTATCCTAAGGGGAAGTTACTTGATAAAATTAATTTAGAATATAAAAGTTTTTCTAATTTTAAAGAAGAATTTATTAAATCTTGTAATGATTTAGTAGGTTCTGGATATACTTTTTTAGTACTTGATGGTGATAAGTTAAAAATAATTAATACTATAAATCAAGATACACCATATTCTTATGATGTTATACCTCTTTTTAATATTGATTTATGGGAACATGCATATTACCTTGACTATCAAAATGAAAAAAACAAATATATTGATGCCTTTTTTAATTTAATAGATTTTAATAAAATTAGTAGTTATTATGAAGAAATACAAATATAATAAAAAAAGAAATTTAAAGGCAGAAATTAGTAAAAGATATAATATTTTGATAATAATTTTAATAATTTTAATGGTACTACTTTTAACATTTTTATTTAAAATACAAATAGTTAATTATGATAAATATAATAAATTAATGCAAGATAGATCTAAGACTTTAGTGTACTCTAATTCTGCACCTAGAGGGCGTATTTATGATAGAAATGGGCGTGTTATTGTTGATAATAAACCAGAACTTGTAATTTATTATAAAAAACCAAATGGCATAACTTTAGATAAAGAAATTGAACTTTCATATAAAATTTTAGATTTTATAAGTATAGATGAGACTAAGTTATCTTTAGATAATTTAAAAAACTTTTGGATTAAAACACATAAAGATGAGGCAAAAGAAAAAATAACTGATGAAGAATATAAGTTATATGATGAGAGAAAACTTACAAGTAATGATATAGAAAAATTAAAAAAAGAAAGAATTACAGATAGTGAATTAGATAGTTTTAATGATTTAGATAAAAAAGCAGCATATATTTATTATCTTATGAATGTAGGATATAGCTATGCGGAGAAAATAATAAAAAAAGAAAATGTTACAGATATTGAATACGCACTTGTAGCTGAAAATAAAGATATATTAGATGGATTTGATGTAAGATTAGATTGGAATAGAACTTATCCATATGGTGATGTTTTTAAAACTATACTTGGTAATGTTTCATCTATAGAAGTAGGTATTCCATATGAACTTAAAGATTATTATCTAAATTTAGGATATAACTTAAATGATAGGGTTGGGACAAGCTATTTAGAATATCAATACGAAAGTCTTTTAAAAGGAGAAAAAACTGTATATGAACTTTTATCTGATGGAAGTTATAAAAAAATATATGATGGTAAAAGGGGACATGATATAGTTTTAACTATTGATATAGAGCTTCAAAAAGAAGTAGAAAAAATATTAGAAGAAGAAATTATTAAAGCAAAAAATGATCCTAACACTAGATATTATAATAGTTCATATGCTATAATAAGTGACCCTAACAGTGGAGAAATTCTTGCTATGTCAGGAAAAATATTAGAAGATAATAAAATTTATGACTATACTCCTGCAATTATAACTATGCCTGTAACACCTGGATCTATTGTAAAAGGTGCATCACATACAGTTGGATATGCTACTGGTAATTTAAAAATAGGTGAGGTAAGACTTGATGAATGTATTAAAATAGCTGGAACTCCTAAAAAGTGTTCATATAAAGATTTAGGATCTATAAATGATTTACAAGCAATAGCTTACTCATCTAATGTATATCAGTATTTAACAGCAATAAAAGTAGGTGGAAGTAGTTATAAATATAATAAATCAATTTCTATAAATAAAGATGCATTTGATACTTATAGATATTATTTTAAACAATATGGTTTAGGAGTTTATACTGGAATAGATTTACCTAATGAAGCTTTAGGTTATACTGGAAATAGTGTAAATGCAGGTCATTTACTTGATTTTGCAATAGGACAATATGATACTTATACTCCAATAGAATTATCACAGTATATAAATACAATTGCTAATGGAGGTTCTAGATTAAAACCTTATTTACTTAAAGCAGTATATAATCCAACTAAAGATCCTTTAACTGATATGGTTTATGAAAATACTAAAACAGAACTTAATAAGGTTGAAATAGAAGATAAATATTTGAATAGAATTAAACAAGGTTTTAGGATGGTTATGACAGATGGTAGTGGAGTAAGCTATATTGATTCTAAATATAAAGCAGCTGGTAAAACTGGAACAAGTGAAAGTTTTATTGATTCTGATAATGACGGAGTAATAGATAAAGCAACT
>CAQHJP010000029.1 GCA_948801035.1 uncultured Bacilli bacterium | reverse complement strand
AGTTTCAACTTTAAATGTATTAAATTCTTCATTCTTAATTATATCTAAAACACATTCTTGTATTTTTTCTTTTTCTGATTCTACCTTATAAGCAATAACTATTGCATGTATGCCAAACACTTTAGATAGTTTTTTAATACATAAATCTACATCAGGAGTTTCTATAAACATTCTTACTCTATCTTTATGAATTTTAACATTACAATTTGATAAAACTTTTTTTATATTTTCATATAAAATTTTAATAAATAAATTTCTATTTCCTTTTTTAGTTGTTAGCTCACCATATTTAATCATTATTATTTTTTGCACTTACATCACCAAATTAAATTATACATTAAAAAAATAAAAAAAGATATAAATCTTTTCTTATTCGCTATATAAATTTAATAGTTTTTTATATATTCCAGGTTCTACTTTATTTATAGTATTTATTGATAGTTCAAGTGACTTACCGTATTCACCTTTATAAAATAAAATTTCAGAGTATGTTAAATTTTTATTAAAATCTAATGTTGTAGTTCTATATCTATTACCATATACTATTGCAGTTTCTGCAAACCTAGCCATTTTTAATAATTGTTTTGTATTTGCAAGTAATTTAAGTGATAAATCACGAGCTGTATCTACACGTGTATTTAAAACATCTATTGTAATAGGTTTTTTTTCTAACTCATTTGTTATTTCCTTAATTGCATCACTAGCTTCTTTTAATTGTGTATAATAATACTTTGGAATAACTGGAAAATTATATTCCTTAATTTTGATTTTTGATTCTCTAAGTATAGATTTGATTTCTTCAAGTTGTTGACGAGCTCTTACCTCATCTTCTTTCATATTTCCAAGTTTTTCAATAGTTGAATTTAATTTTTCTTCTATATCATTCAAATTAAAAGATAAAACTTCTATTTCTTTTATCAATTTTGAATATGCAAAATTAGTACCAGTATGTGTTTTAAGTAAACTATAGTCTTCCTTAAGTTTTTTTACGCCATCTTTAAGCTCATTTAATAATATAACATCATCTTCGCTCATATTGTATATATTTTTAATATCAGTTATTTGCTTAAATATATCTTCTATAACATTATTTATTTTTTCATATTTAAGTTCAAATTTCTTCATCATACCTTCAAATGTTTTTCTATCTGTTTTTTCTTTTTCAAAATCATTATAAAGTGAGTCAAAATAATCTAATAAAACCTTAAGTTCAAATAAACTATCTTCCAAATTTAATACTTTTGCCCTTTGGATTATATCGCTTATTTTTTTGTTTGCCTCGTCAATATTATATTCGACATTCAAGTAATCAAGAGGATATCCGTCTTTAATCATTTCTGTATTTATCTCATTTATTTCATCAATCTTTTTAGGTAAAATATTGGTTGATAATAGTACTATTGATGGAACTTCTTCTATTACTATGCTCATATGTTTTAGCATTTCATCTACAGATTTTATTATTTTTGTAACCTCATTATAATCATTATTTTCCATCATTACTTCAAAAGCTTCAAATCTTTTTGAAATATTTTCAAATTGTAATGTAACTGACTGAGAAATTTCACCATATTCTTCTTTTTTAGATTCAAATGATTCAAGTAACTCTCTATATTTAGATTTAAACTTAGTTATAATTGCTCTATTTTTTTCTTCACTTGATGTTACCTCTTTTATCTCATCAAGTAATTTATCAGCATTACTTTTAACTTTGTATACCTCTAGTTCGAGATTAGCTATTTTAAGCATTGTTGCTTTATAATCCTGTTGTTTAAGTGCATAATCAGCCTCAAGTAACATATCAGTTATTTTAGGAATTTGCTTATTTCTTATTTCTTTAAATCTATTCTCCCATTTAAGTAAATTATCATCAAATTTATCATTTTTTAAAAATGCCTTTATTTTAGAAATTTCAGAATTTATTGGTGTACTATCAATAATGTTTTTTTCAACTTCTAACTTATCCAAAATTTTTTTATATTCTTTATTTCTACCATTTTGTATAAGGTTTAAAGCTACTACTATTAGTATTACGGAAAGTATGTATAAACCTGTTGCAAACATTGTTAAATCCATCTTAGTTCACCTCTATTATTATTTTACCATACTTTTTTACATTTTACGACATATTTTTTAAAACTAGAATTGAAAAAATATTGATTAGATGTTATTATCAATTTAGGTGTTATATATGAATAAAATAAAGTTTTTATTTAAATCAATAAAATATTCTTCTTTAAAAACTCTACTAGAAGTAAGAAGAAAAGTTAAAAAAAGAAGTAATAAAAAAATTATTATAATAGATATAATTTTTTGTGCACTAAAATATCAAGCAGCATTTTATGACTATTTAGAATTTGAATTTTACTCTCTTAATAGTAAAATGCGAAAAACATTTTTAACTAATGGCAAAAATAATGAAATAGTAAAAAAATTTAACGATAAAAATTATTGGTATATCCTAGATGATAAAGCTATTTTCAATGATTATTTTAAAAAATATTTAAATAGAGATTACCTAAAACCAAATTCTACTTTAGAAATGTTTAATGACTTTATAAAAAATAAAGATAAAGTTATCGTAAAACCAAACGACGGAATAGGTGGAGAGGGTATTTGCATTATAGAAACTAAAAATATTAATTATGAAAAATACAAAAATTTTCTTATAGAAGAAGTAATTATTCAGAATAAAAAATTAAGTAAAATATATGATAAATCCGTTAATTCTTTAAGGATGTTTACATTCTTTGATGGAAAAAATTCATATTTACTCCAAGCAATCATAAAATTTGGTAATAATAGTATTGTAGATAATTTTTCATCTGGAGGAATGTATGCATATTTAAATGATGATGGTATCATTATAACACCCGCCATAGATAAAAATGATAATTATTATACTCATCATCCATATTCAAATGAAAAAATAATAGGCTTTGAAGTACCTTTATTTGATGAAGCTGTTAAAACAGTTTTAGATGCTGCAAAAGAGATTAAACAAATAAAATATATAGGATGGGATATTGCTATAACAGATGATAAAATTTGTATCATAGAAGGAAATAGTTATCCAGGAGTATTTCAAATCAAGCCAAGATTTAATAAAAATAAAACTGGAATACTACCAAAATATGAAAAAATAATGAATATAAAGTTTTAAACTATTGACTTATTTTTAAAAAAATAATACAATACTATTGCATCTAAGCAGCGTTAGTATGAAAGTTATAATGTGTCTTTAACCTTTAGGGGTAATTATTGTAAAGCTGCATAGCGATAATTTTTAAAATAGACACCCTATAATTTGGCATATTGACCTTTTAGATTGAAAGAAAGGAGAATTTAGATGTCAAGATACACAAAAAGCGTTAATCGTAAATCACGTCATTTATCTTTTTCAATTTTAGAAAATGGTAAGGAATTAGCTAAAAGACCTTATCAACCAGGTCAACATGGTAGTAAAAGAACTAAAAAATTATCTAACTATGGTATCCAATTACAAGAAAAACAAAAAGTTAGATTTATGTATGGCGTAGGCGAAAAACAATTCAAAAATATTTTTGAAAAAGCTGGTAAAATGAATGGTGTACATGGTCATAATCTATTTACTTTACTTGAAAGTCGTTTAGATAACTTAGTATATCGTATAGGTTTTTCTACAACTCGTCGTGGTGCAAGACAACTTGTTAATCACGGACATATAACAGTTAATGGTAAAAAAGTTGATATTCCATCATATACTTGTAAACCAGGTGATGTAATAGCTATTAAAGAAAATGCTAAAGATATGGTTATTGTTAAATCTTCACTTGAAGCACTTTCAAAAAGAGTTGAATTCGTTACTTATGATGAAAATAAAATGGCTGGAACTTATGTAAGATATCCAGAAAGATCAGAATTAAATGCTGATATTAACGAATCATTAATTATTGAATTTTATAACAGATAGAAATCTATCTGTTTTTTTATAATTAAAAAAATTTTAAGTATTTAGACTTTAAATAAAAAAAGTGCCTATGCACTTTACTTGATTAATAAATATACGCCTACTAATATAGCTGTTAAAATTATAACGCAAAATATAAAAAGTAATATTTTTGTTAATTTATTGTTTTTATCTATATTTTCTTTTATTTGTTCAAAATCATCCTCTGTAAAACTTAAGCTAGATGTATAAAAAGACTTATCTATTTCAGATATAGGCAAATTCTCTATAGCTTTTGTTACTTTTTCTTCTACTAAATTATCAAGTTCATCTTCTAAATCCAATTTATTAAGTTCGTTTTTTAAACTACTATCATGAACAGTTTTTAAATCATCCAAAAGATCAATTGTATAATCATTTTTACTATTTTTTGATACTGCTTCAATCATATTTTTAAGTTCTTCATCTTCTAATTTTTCAGGAACTTTTCCTTCATTTAAATTTAAATCTTTTAAAATATTATATTCTGTATTAAAAGTTTTTTTATCATCACTAGTTCTCTCTTTTTTAGCCTTTGTTATAGCATCAAGTACATCATAATTTTTATCTTCTTCAGTAAAAACAGGATATTCTTTTTTTGTTTTTATTTCTTTATTTTCTTTTTTGCCATTTATAAGTTCATATATTTTATTTATATCAATATTTTCATCTTTTTGTATTACAGATATACCCTCAACATTTGAGTATTTAACTTCATCATAAATATTTTCATATAAATCTTTATTTTTATCTGTTCTTGATTTAGTCATAGTTTTATTATATTTTTCTACTCTGCTTGGCATATATCTCACCTATCCTTAATATAATAATAACATAAAATATAATTTTTTAAAATATATACTTGCATTTTTTTATATGTTTATTTATAATGTGATTGGAGGTTTTTTATGAAAGTTACTATATGTGAAGAAAATTGTATATGCTGTGGGCAATGTGAAGCAACAGCTCCAGAAGTATTCGAAGTAAATGATGTAGCAAATGTTGTAGGTGAGGTTAATGAGACAAATATAGAAGATGTTAAACTAGCAGCATCAGGTTGTCCTACAAATGCCATTTTAGTAGAAGAAGAAAAAGCTATTTAATTGAATATAGCTTTTTTATTTCTTTAATATTTAAATATCTGTATTCACCAGGTTTTAAACCAGTCAAATCTAAAAATGCTATTTTTTCTCTTTTTAATTTAATAACTTGATGATTAACTTTTTCAAACATTTTTTTAACTTGATGATTTTTGCCCTCATGAATAACAATTTGTACTAATGAATTGTTGTTTTTTTTATCTACTTTTTTTACTTTTATTTTACTAGGAGCAGTTTTATAATTATCTATTACTACTCCTTTTTCTAAACTTTGAATTTCTTCTTTTGATAAAACACCTTCTATTTTAGCAATATAAACTTTATCTATTTTATTTTTAGGATGCGTTAGTATATTTGTAAGTTGTCCATCATTAGTAAGTAGTAGTAAGCCTGTTGTATCATAATCTAATCTTCCAACTGGATATATTCTTTTATTTGTTTCAATCAAATCAAGAACTGTTTTTCTATTTTTTTCATCATGAGTAGTTGTCACATATCCTCTTGGTTTATTAAGCAATATATATTCTTTTTCTTCTTTAGAAAGTACCTTAGAATCAATAGAAATTGAATCTGTAGAAGATACTTTAACACCTAGTTCTGTTACTATTTTATTATTTACTTTAACTTTTCCGTTTAGTATTAACTCTTCTGCTTTTCGCCTTGAACAATAACCTGAATGCGCTATTACTTTTTGTAAACGTTCCATATAAATCACCATATAAATTATATAAAATTAAAACTTAAAAAGCAACAAAAAAGACTTATTTTAAAAATAAATCTAATTTGCAAGAACTATTCTATATAATAGTTTTTGACTATCTCCCATCGTATAACTAGAAGAAAATATAGAACCTCCGCCTCCTCGAAGATACCAGTAATTAGTAGGTATCATATATGTTTTTGAATTATACCAAGAACTTTTAGCTCCACTTCCAAATGGCCCAAGTTCTCCTGTTGCATCTCCCAATATCCTAGTATTATAACTTACGTTTGTATTATTTGCTGGATATATATTAAAATATTTTGAATCATAATTAGCTATTGTTATTGTAGTAAAGCCTGAAGAGTTTAAACCAGTATATGAAGCCGTCTCTTCATATGCATCATTCGAAGTGGTTGTATCATATATACCATATACATTTCCAGTTGTTGTTTGTGGCTCATAAAAGTTAGTATTATATGCTCCATTTGCTCCACGTCCTGTTACACTTGAATTATTTAATCCAACTGGACCATTTATTCCATATTTAGAATGTGATAAATAAGCCATTGCTCCCCATTCTGTATTTTTTATCATATGTGAATCTTTATCTCTATCAAAATTATAAGAATTTAAAAATCTGTTATAAAGATTAGAAGCTGATGTAGGAGTTACATTAGGAATAGATCTTATTAAATTTAAACTATAGTTTGGTTTAAATTTAGCAACCCATATTCCATTTGTATCAAAAGCGACGAATGCTGGATGTGTTAAATACTTTCCTACTTCACTACCAGTTGATATACTAGTGTTTTTATCTTCAAATACTATTTCTATTTCTTGTGCTCTATTTTCTGCTGTTGTAAGTGATGTATAATTTCCTAAATTAAATAATTTATATTTATATCTTGGTACCATACAAAGTATCCTTTTATATTAGATTCTGGTATTATGTCTCCTACTTTATATGTTATAGTATTATCTATTAGTACTACTGCATTTGCCCAGTATTTCCCATCTGTTATATTTACTACTTCTATATTTCCATTATTTATATTTAAACTTCCTG
>CAQHJP010000028.1 GCA_948801035.1 uncultured Bacilli bacterium | reverse complement strand
CAGATAAATATGGATATAAAATACCAGATACAAAAGAAACAACTATAGATGCAGAAAATGGTAGCGATATTTATCTAACAATTGACTCTAATATACAAAGAATACTTGAAAGTTCTGTGGATAAAGCTGTAGATGAATATTCACCTGAATGGTTTACCATAAATATAATGGATGCTAAAACAGGAGACATCTTAGGAAGTGCTTCCACACCATCATATAATCCAAATGATTTAAATACATTAGTTAATTATGAAAACCCACTGACATCTTTTGTTTATGAACCTGGAAGTGTAATGAAGATATATACATATATGTGTGCTATTGAAAAAGGTACATATAAAGGTGATGAACTATATAAATCAGGTGTTATAAATGTAGATGGAACTAATATATATGATTGGAATAATGTAGGTTGGGGTAATATTACATTTGATTATGGTTTTGAAATGTCTAGTAACGTTGGAGTTTCATATATGATGCAAAGATTTTTAAATAAAAATGATTTACTTGAATGCTTTACTAAATATGGATTTGGTTCTAAAACAAATATTGAACTTGCGCGTGAACTTAGTGGTACAATATCTTTTAATTATGATGTGGAAGTAGCAGCAGCATCGTATGGACAAGGCATATCAACAACACCAATTCAACATTTGCAAGCTTTATCTATGATAGCTAATGATGGTTATATGTTAAGTCCTCATGTAGTTAAGAAAATAACTAAAAATGGGGAAGTTACTTATGAAAGAGAAATTGTAAAAAAACAAGTAGTTAGTAAATCTACTACTGATAAATTAAGAGAACTTATGTATAATACGGTAAATGATGTAAATGGAAATGCAACAGGTATAGGTTATAGAGTTGAAGGCTTAGATTTAATAGGTAAAACTGGAACAGCTCAAATATTTGATAATGAAAGTGGATCTTATGAAAATAGATACATATATTCATTTGCAGGAATGTTTCCTAAAGATGATCCACAAATTATTATATTTTTGTCTATGAAAAAACCTAATGTTACATCATCATCCACAATAAGAAAAATAGCTAAACCAGTAATAGAGTCTATAGCTAAATATAAGGGACTTATTAAAAATAATCTTGAAATTACTTCTTCAAAATACACTTTAGAAAATTATATAAATAAAAATGTGGATGATGTAGTCAATGATTTAAAAAATAAAAATTTAGATGTAGTAGTACTTGGTAGTGGTGATAAAGTAATTAATCAATCATTAAAAAACGGTACTGAAGTTTTATCTAAAGATAAAATATTTTTACTTACAAACAAAGATGTAGTTATGCCAGATTTAATTGGATATTCTAGAATAGATGCAATAACAGTTTTAAACTTATTAAATGTATCCTATGAAATAGATGGATATGGTGTGGTAAAAGAACAATCTATTTCAAAAGGAGAAAGTATTACATCAGATATTAAATTAACACTAGAATCAGAATATGATTTTTATAAAGAATAATATTAATTTAATAGTAATTGAGCACTACATAGTGCTTTTTTATTGACTAAAAGAGCTATTTAATCTATAATTATTATAGATAATAAAGGGGTAACATATGAATAAAACTAAAGTAGTAGCGACAATTAATCAAGATGTATCTAAAGATATGATTAAAAGTTTTGTTGCAAGTGGTGTAGATTGTATTAAGGTAGATTTAAATGATGCATCACTTGAATTTTGTAGTGATTTAATATCTAAATTAAATGAGGCAAATAAAGAATTAAAAACGTATATTTCACTAATGTTGGAGTTAAAGGGTCCTAGTATAAAAGTTTTAGATATACAAAATGATAATGCCTTTTTAAAAAAGGATGATAAAATAAGAATACATATGGATAATATAGTAGGAGATAGTACTAAATTTAGTGTTGATACTAATATTATTTCTGATGTTACAACAGGTTCTATTATTAAAATAGATGATGGTACAGTAGAACTTAAAGTAATTGGTAAAGATAAAGATAATATACTATGTGTAGTTTTAAAAGAAGGAATAATTTCTAGTGGTAGAAATTTAAATATAGTAAATACTAGATTAAGTACACAATTTATAAGTGAATTTGATAAACAAGCTATTATATTTGCTCATGAAAATAATGTAGATTTTATTTCTTTATCTAAAGTATATACTGAAGAAGACGTTCTTTCAGTAAATGATATGCTTATTAATTTAGGTGATGATCATATACAATTATTTAGTAAAATAGAAACAGAACAAGCTTTATCATGTTTAGACAAAATAATAAAATTAAGTGATGGGATTATTGTTGAAAAAGGATCTTTAGCTAATGAATTCGAACTTGAAAAAGTTCCAGTGTTACAAAAAAAGATTTTGACTAAATGTCATGAAAAAGGAGTTATATCAATTGCTTCAACGACTTTAATTAGAAATATAGATTCAGTTAATTATTCCAGTAAAGTTTTAATAAATGATGCAACTGGTGCAGTATTAGATGGTGCAGACGCTATTATGATCTCTTTAGATGCTTATCCTGTTGAAACACTTAAAATTTTAGAAAAGACTATAAAAGAAATAGAATTAAATATAGACTATGAACACTTAATGGATGTTGAAATTGAAAATGATATTACAAATTCTATAGCTTATAGTGTTTCAATGTGTGCTAATAAACTTGATTGTAAGGCAATATTTGCGCCAACTATATCAGGTTATACAGCAAAAAAAATCAGTAGATTTAAACCACTTTGTCCTATACTTGCAGTAAGCCCTAATGTAAAGACAGTAAAATCATTAAGTTTAAATTTTGGAATATATCCTGTGCTTATAAGTGAACTTAAATCATTTGATTCAATAATTGCTGTTTCAAAACAAGTAGCTTTAGAATATTTAGAGCTTAGTAAAGGTGATAATATTATAATTACAGGTGGGTATCCTTTTAAAGATGTAAAACATACTAATTTTATGAAAATAGAAGAATTATAGAGGTGATAAAAGTGTACAATTTAGGTCAACAATTTGAAATAGATTATGAAAAAATTAAACCTTTAAAAGAAAGCATTGTAAGTGGTGATAATTATAGATTTACAATATTAAGTGAAAGACTAGTAAGAGTTGAATTTGGAATATTTAAAGATGAACCAACTGAACTTGTTGTAAATAGAAAATTTGATAAGGTAGATTTTAATATTGTAGAAGATAATACACACTTAGAAATAAAAACAAAGTATTTTAGATTATATTATGAAAAAGGGAAAAATTATAAAAGTAATAAAAATTTTAGAATTGAACTTATAAATACTGATAAATTTTGGTACTATAATCATGTAGAAGCTAAAAATTATCCTTATCCAGTAGCTATTACTAATGGTAAAGTAAATTATAAAAAAAGTTTATATTCTATAGATGGTTTTTCAACAATAGATGATTCTAACACACATTTAATGTCATCTAGCGGTACTATAATGGATACAAATGATAGTATTGATATATATGTATTTATGTATGGTAAAGATTTTTATGGCTGTTTAAAAGATTATTATACTCTTACAGGATATCCAGCTTTGATTCCAAGATTTGCACTTGGGAATTGGTGGAGTAGAAATATAGATTATTCTGATGCGTCATTAAAAGAACTTGTAGATAGATTTTTAAAAGAGGAAATACCTATTTCTATTGTTTTACTTGATAAAGATTGGCATAATAGATTATATGAGAGTAAGAATCATTTAAAAACAGGATTTACATTTAATAATGAGTATTTTAAATCTCCATCAGAAATGATTAATTACATGCATTCTAAGGGCATTAGAATAGGACTGAATGTTAATCCAACAGAAGGCTTTTATAATATAGATGATTATTATGAACAAGCTATTAAATACTTAGAACAAGATTCAAATGGAGTTATACCTTTTAATGCGTTAGATCCTAAGTGGATAGATGTTTATTTAAAATTATATATTCATCCACTAGATGCACTTGGTGTAGATTTCTTTTGGTTAGATTTTTATAATCCAAATAATTTGAAAAGTGAGTATTTAGTTAAACATTATCAATTTAATGATATGAAAAGGAATTATAAAAGAAGACCTTTTGTAATTGGATATAATGATATAATTGCACAACATAGATATCCAGTACTTTATCCAGGAAAGACTGAAGTTAGCTGGAATTCACTTAAACAAATTCCACTATTTAATGCAAATGCTACAAATATGGGTGTAAGTTTTTATGCTCATGATGTTGGTGGATATTTTAAGGGAATTGAAGATAATGAATTATACATAAGATATGTTCAACTTGCGACATTTTCTCCTATTTTAAAATTTGGTGCAGATAAAGGAAAATACTATAAAAGAGAACCATGGAGATGGAATATTAAAACTCTTGGAATAGTTAGAGATTATTTACAATTAAGACATAAATTAATACCTTATTTATATAGTGAGGCTTATGCTTATCACAAGGATGGCATTCCTATAATTAAACCAATTTATTATGTTTTACCTGAAATGTATGATGATCCAATTTATAAAGATGAGTATTATTTTGGTTCACAATTATTTGTTACTCCTATTACAAAAAAGAAAGATTTAGTTATGGATAGAGTTGTACATAGATTTTATATGCCAACTGGAATCTGGTATGATTTTTTTACAGGTAAAAAGTTTATTGGTAATAAAAATTATGTAACATTTTATAAAGATCAACATTATCCAGTATTTGCTAAAGCTGGAAGTATTATAGTTTTAGGTAGTAATGAAAACCTATTTGATACAACGCCACCTAAAGATATGGAAATACATTTTTTCCCAGGAATTTCAAATGAATATATGTTATATGAAGATGATGGAATTAGTAGTTTATATGAAAAAGGTTTTTATTTAAATACAAAAATAGAATATAACTACTTACCTAACAATTATACTGTTATAATAAGAGCAATTGAGGGAAAAAGTGGTATAGTTCCTGAAAAAAGAAATTATAAATTAATATTTAGAAATACTAAACAAGCAGATGAAGTAGTAGTTTATGAAAATAAGTCAAAAGTAGAATCTACATCATATGTAGATGGACCGGATTTTGTAGTTTTAGTTAAAGATGTTAGTAGTATAGGACAATTGACTGTAAATTGTAAGGGTCATGATATAGAAATTGATGCGACTCATATTATAAATAGTGATATAGGTGAAATAGTTGATGATTTACAAATTGAGACTCTTTTAAAAGAAGAAGTTGATAAAATTATGTTTAGTGATATGCCTATAAAGAAAAAAAGAATTGAAATAAGAAAATTAGAAAGAAAAGGATTAGAAAGAAAATTTGTTAAATTATTCTTAGGATTACTTGAATATATTAGTCAAATATAAAAGATAATATAATAAATTTATTAGGTAAACCATTAGTGGTTTACTTTTTTTATTTTATAAATAATTTATATATTGGTTTTTTAAGCTAATTAATGTATAATATTTATAGGTGAAATTAAGTATGGAACATTTAAACAGAAGTGAACTTAGAAAAATTATAATGACTATTTTATATCAAATTAACGTATATAATAAAAATAAAATAGAGTATAATGTAGATGATGTTATAAAAGAAAATCTAGAAATTGATAATGAATTTGTAAAAGATACAGTCTATGGTGTTATAACATATCAAAACGATATAGATACACTCGCTAATAAATATTTAAAAAATTGGACAATCGATAGATTAGGTAATACTGATATAGCTATCTTAAGAATGGGTATTTATGAACTAGTTTATACAGATACACCAAGTATAGTATGTATAAATGAAGCTATTGAACTTTCAAATGCATATAGTGATTTAGAGGTTTCTAAAATGATTAATGCAGTGCTTGATAAGGTATATCACGAGAAGGAGTAATTATGGGTGAGTATTTAACTGTTGGAGCTATAAATAGATATTTAAAACATAAATTAGATAGTGATATAAATTTACAAAATGTATATTTAAAAGGTGAAATATCTAATTTTAAAGCTCATTCTACAGGCCATTTATATTTTTCACTAAAAGATGAAAGTGGGAAAATAAATGCTATTATGTTTAATACAAATGCTAAAAAATTAAATTTTATTCCAACAGAAGGAACTAAAGTATTAGTTAGTGGTAGAATAAGTGTTTATGAGTCTACGGGCAACTATCAAATATATGTTGCTGATATGCAAGAAGATGGCGTTGGTAATTTATATGTAGCATTTGAAAAATTAAAAAAAAAGTTAGAAGAAGAAGGACTGTTTAAAGAAGAACATAAAAGAAAAATACCTAGATATCCATCTAGAATTGGCGTTGTAACAGCTAATACTGGAGCTGCTATAAAAGATATTTTATCTACTATAAAAAGAAGATATAATGTTGCTACAATTATATTATTTCCATCTTTAGTTCAAGGTGATATGGCAGCTAAAGATATAGTTAAAAATATTACTTTAGCTCAAAATTACGATCTTGATGTGCTTATAGTTGGTAGAGGTGGTGGTTCTATTGAAGATTTATGGCCTTTTAATGAAGAAATAGTAGCAAGAGCTATATATGATTCTAAAATTCCAATTATTAGTGCAGTTGGTCACGAGGTGGATTTTACTATAGCTGATTTTGTAGCTGATTTAAGAGCTCCAACTCCAACTGCAGCAGCAGAGTTAGCAGTTCCTAATATGGTTGATTTAGTAAAATATATAAATCAATTAAAAATAAGATTAAGTGAACAATTAAAAAAACAACTTAGTATATCTAGATTAAGATTAGATAATATGAAAAGTTCTTATATAATAAAAAATCCGTTAATACTATATGAAAATAAAAAGCAATTAATTGATACTATAAA
>CAQHJP010000027.1:3311-7164 GCA_948801035.1 uncultured Bacilli bacterium | reverse complement strand
ATGCCTGATGTTATGATGGTGCCACCTGTTTACGATACTTTAGAAACATCTAATCAATCTTTAGAAGCATCAAAAAAAATGTCTTTAAATAATGGTATTTATAAAGATAATTCACAAAGTAATTTTTAAGATAACGAAAGTTATCTTTTTTTATTTATTGGTTTACTTTTTATATATTTTTTAATATAATGTTAATACAGGTGATGAAATTGAAAAAAGATGAATTTATTGAGTTAATTTCTAAGTATAAAGCTAATTATACTGAGGCTCAACTAGAAAAGATTTTAAAATTAAATGATTGCGTTGTTAATCATTTACTTGAAACTAATAAAATAACAAAACTTTCAGAAAATATAATAGATTATTTATTAAAACTTCAGGATGATAGAATAATATCTGATATTTTTGATGTTATAGATGAAAAATTAACTAAACAACAAGTAGAGATGTATTTGAAATTTTTGTCTAATAAACAAATTTTAGCTTTAGACACTCCACACAAATTAAGTGTTATTCGTTTATCAAGTGATTATGATGAACCATCACAATTTGATAAACTTTTACGTATAATTTCTTCTGATTCTAGCAATATAGATGTTATTATAGAAAGTGGATTATCAAAATATGCACTAAAATTTGAAAAAATCTTAACTGATTTTTTTGCAAAAAAACATGAACAAAAATATGCTTATTTACAAGGTATAGTTAGAGACAGATATATTAGTGATAGTGCAATTAATGACATTTATAGGCTTGTATCAGATGAAGATTTTACACTTGCATCATTAAATGAGTTTGAATTTGCTATAAATTATATAATAAATGCAAACCTCTTAGGAAACAAAGTAAATTTTAACATTTTATCAGCTTCAAATTTAATTAAATACGGGCGTTATACCGAAATAGTAAGAGATTTTGGAATGTATAATGGTGACAGTGGTTTAATTAATATATTAACAAACTCTTTACTTATGAAAACTAAATTTTATGTACCTTTAATTAAAAAAATTAATACTTCTGATGATTTAAAAAGTGAAAAAATTATTGATATAGTAAATAGCCTAGATTTTATGCATGAGTATTCTTTTGAAGTAGTTGATAATATAGATTATTATGTTAACAATTATAGTAAAGAATTAGTTGAAATATTAAAAATCACGTGGCTAAGAAAACTTCCTAACTACTTAAATTATATAAAAGAATTTATTTTAAGTGATTGTAAAATAGTTTTAAATCTTTTAAATAAAATATCTAAATTTGATAAATCTTTAAAAATTAAAGCAATCGATATGTATATATCTTTAAAAACTAATGAGGTAAATCATGATACATTATTAGCTAAAGAAATATATAAATATATTTTAAAATTATCTGAATTTGAACAAAATATTAAAGATAAAATAGATAGTAAAAGATTATCAAGAGTGTTAGCAGAAAAATCTGATTTAGAAAGTATGAAAGAAGTTTTACTTAATTTACCAGATGATATAACACCAGATATTTATGTTAATGTAAAAAATAGAAAACCTAAAAATATATAAAAAAATACTAGTTACTAGTATTTTTTTGATATTTCTTTATCAGTTTTTAAAGGTTCATATTGATTTATTAATTCATCTTTAAAAGCTTTATAATTTATAATATCTTTTTTAATATCATTAATTTTTGTATAATCATAATTGTTTTCAATTGAGGTATTATTTTCATTTATTTTAATATCTTTTTTTATATTCTTTTTAATATCCTTTTTTAAATCTATTTTTAAATAATCACAAGCAGCTAGAAATTGTACTGTACTTGTAAGTAATATAAATTCATTTATATATTTAAATGTTATATTAAAACATGTCATATAGCTAAGAATAATAGATATGGAAAGCATGCATGTTTTAAATTTGCCAAGTAGTGTTGATCTAGGATTATTACCTTTAAAAGCTGAAGTTAAGTTTATTATAGAAATTATGCCTTCTAACATGAGTGAAAGTATCAGTAATTTATTAGTTATAAGTGGAATAATAACACTCATTGCAAATACTTTATCACATATTGGATCTAAGTTTTTACCAAATTCTGATGTTGAATTAAATTTTCTAGCAAGTAGTCCATCAAATAAATCTGTTGTAGCAAATAAAGCAATAAATGATACAGTAAGTGGTATATTTCCTGTTAAAAATGTAGGAATTATAAACAAAGGTGATAAAATTCTTGAAGCAGTAAGTATATTAGGAATTATTTTTTTAATTTTATTAGTTTTATTTTTTTCCTTTTTAACATCATTTAGAAATATTTTATAATCATTTAAAAAATTCATAAAAGCATTTTTATTCATAAAATCACCCTTTGTCATATTTTATCATATTTTTAATTGATTTAAGTAATAAATTTTAATTATTTGAATATTTATTAATGTACCATTTGGTATATGGAAACTCGTAGTGTTACGGTTTCCTTTTTTTGGTATGTAAATCAAATGTTTAAATCCTATACAAAATTATATAAAAATGTTATAATTATTATACATGAAAGTAGGTGTTTAGTATAAAAAAATTAAGTTTAGTTTTTATTTTAATGTTATTTTTTATGCCACTTACAATAAATGCAAGTTATGAAAGAGGAGTTGTTAAATCTACTAAAGGTGATGGAATTAATTTAAGAAAAGGTCCTGGAACAAGTTATGAAAGGGTAGACGGATTAAATGATGGTAAAGTGGTTACAATAGTATCTTTAGAAAATACTGATGATGCTACTACTGCTTGCAATTCTTGGTATAAAATTTTATATAACGATTCTTATGCTTATGCATGTAGTGATTTTATAATTTTAATTGAAATAAAAGAAAATGCAGATTATGATTTTGATTTAGAATTAAGTAAATTTCCAGAAAGTTATAAACCATATATTTTAAAACTTCACGAAATATATCCTAATGCTTTATTTTATGCAGAGGCCACATCTTTAAATGATGGTAATATAATAGATTTTAGTGTGGCTGTTAGTAATGAAAATATATTAGGTAAAAGTTTAATTTGGGATACATATCCTAACAATACTAGAGATGGTTTGAAAAGTTTAGAAAGTTTTATATTTGATATTAATGGCTTTAGAAATACATATTCAGGTGGTGGAGTAAACTGGTATGCAGCAAGTGGTGATACAATTGCATATTATATGGATCCTAGAAACTTTTTAAATGAAGAAAGAGTATTTATGTTTGAAAAAGAATCATATGATCCAGCTATTCATGTTATATCAGGTGTTGATGCTATACTTAAGGGTAGTTATATGGAAAATGCTTATGTAGATAATTCAAATATAACTTTTTCGCAAGCTATAATGGATGCAGCTACTATATCAAATGTAAGTCCTTATTTTTTAGCAGGTAGAATACTTCAAGAAGTAGGTACTACTAGAAGTGGACTTGTAAAAGGTGTATATGAAAATTATCCACAGTTTAATGGTTATTATAACTATTATAATATCAAGGCAACAGGCGATGCTATAGTTTATAATGGGTTATTATATGCATATAATAATGGATGGAATTCTGAATATAAAGCTATTGTAGAAGGATCTAAATGGGTTGGTAAGAATTATATTAACGATGGACAAGATACTGAATATTATCAAAAATGGGATGTAAAATGTAGTGGTAGTTCAAGTTGCTTTAATCATCAATATATGCAAAATATAGAAGCTCCTTATCATGAAGCATTAAAAAAATATAATGCTTATTTAAAAAATATTGATACTATGTATATTAATCCATATGTATTTGTAATTCCTATTTATAATAATTTACCTGATAAAACAGAGCTTCCTAGTACACAGAGTAATGTAAATTTCTTATCTGGTA
>CAQHJP010000027.1:0-3301 GCA_948801035.1 uncultured Bacilli bacterium | reverse complement strand
ATAAGCATTAATGGAAATGTACTGCAAGATTTTAATCCTAATCAGCTTGATTATGAAGTAACAGTTTATGCAAGTAAAATATCGCTTGAGGCAACAAGCTATGGTGCAGCTAATATAGAGGGTATTGGATTAATTGATATAAAAGATAAAGATGTAGTAACTATTAAAGTTACTTCACTATCAGGTAGTATTAAAAATTATACTGTAAAATTTAATGTACTTGATAATAAAGATGAAATGACATTGGAAGAAACTATAAATAATATTAAATCTGGAAGATTTAAGGATAATTATTTATTTGGAATTACTAATGTAGATACTTTAAAAAAGATAATTTTTGATTCTAATTATAATGCTATAGTAACTATTAAAGATAATTCAGGAAATATAGTTACAACTGGTTCACTTGCAACTGGATATAAAGTAAGTATTACAGTACTTTCATCAACTAAAGAATATGATATTGTAATAGTTGGTGATACTAATGGTGATTCTGATATAACTGTACTTGATTTACTTAGAGTACAAAAACAACTTTTAAATTCTATTAATTTAACTGGCGCATATTATGAAGCTTCTGATGTAAATAAAGATTCTAAAGTAGATGTTTTAGATCTACTTCTTATAAGAAAACATTTACTTAAAACTAGTGAAATAGTACAGTAAGGAGGATATTATGAAAAAAATTAATTTATTTTTAAGTTTTATAATTTTTAGTTTACTTTTTATACCTAAAACTTATGCATCAAATGCATCTATTTCTGTTACTGCTAATAAAAGTAGAGTAATAGTAGGAGATACAGTTGTTGTGACTGTTAAAATATCATCATCAGATAATCTTGGTTCTTGGACATTTGATGTTTCTGCATCTAGTAATTTAACACTAGTAAGTTCATCATTTGGAGGACTTTATGTTAGAGATGTAGTTGATTCAGCAACACAGAAATCTAAAACTTATACATATACTTTTAAAGCAAATAAAAGTGGATCTGCTACTGTTTCTGTTAAAAATTCGACTGTATATGGATATGATGAAGCTAAAATGAGTGTTTCTAATGGTTCTAAAACATTTACCTTAATGACACAACAAGAATTAGAGGCTACTTATAGTAAAAATAACAATTTAAAAAGTTTATCAGTTGAAGGCTATACTCTTACTCCAAATTTTAAAAGTGATATACTTGAATATAATTTAGAAGTTGAAAATGGTGTAGAATCTGTAAAAATCCTTGCAACAAAAGAAGATAATACAGCATCAATTAGTGGTATAGGTATAGTAAATCTTACTGAGGGAGCTAATAGTTTTTCAGTTAATGTAACAGCTCAAAATGGAAGTGTAAAAACATATAAAATTAATATTACAGTAAAAGAACTTGATCCAATAATAGTTAGTGTTGATGGAAATGATTTTAATGTTATTCGAAAAATTGATGCAATGCCTACTGCGAGCATTTATTATGAGGCTACAACTGTAAAAATTAATGATATAGAAGTACCAGCATATATAAATGCCACAACAAATATTACTTTAGTAGGACTTAAAGATATATCAGGAAATACTCAATTATATGTTTATGATGGTAATTTTTCTAAATATGATGAGTTAACATTTAATCAGTTATCTATAAAACCACTTTCAATGGATGAAAGCTTACTTAATTTTAATTATACAAAAGAAAAGCTAGAGATAAATGGTAAAACTATATTAGCTTATAAAAAAGAAGGTAGTGACTTTTATTTAATATATGGACTTAATTTAGAAAATGGGAAATCTAATTTGTATAAATATGATACTTTAGAAAATACACTACAAAGATATGAACAAATAAATATAGATAACACTTTATACTTAATTATCATTGCAGTTTTATTTATAGTTTTACTTATTTCCTATATTGTATTTATAATATTAATATCAAGAATAAATAAAAAAAATAAAAAGTTTTTAGAAAATACTATAGTTAATATGGAAAGCTTAAAAGAAGTAAATTAAATATTTACTTTTTTATTTTTATAATGTATTATATTATGCATAGGTGATAGTATGGATATTGATATAACTTTAAATTCTGATAATATTGAGGAAAACCATGAACAATTTTTAGAATGGCGAGATGTAGTTAAAAATGATTTAAAAATAATGCGTTATAAAATTTTAGAATGTGAAGACAGTTTTTCTAAAAGTGATTTACTTTTAAATATTGATAATATTATTTGGGATTTTTCTAATAATAATTGTTGTGTTAGTCCAATTGTGGATATAGATATAAAAGCGTATGATAATTATCTTGTATTTTCTTATTTTAAATATAATAAAAAATTAGATAATCCTTCTATAGTAATTATAACTAGAGATATGAAAGAGTTTTATTTTATTGATGGGGTTGAATATTTAAAACGTATTGAATTATATGATGCTGAAGTTTATGATAATATAATGGTTGATGAAATTCACTGCTTTGTTATAAAACAAAAAGAAATTAAAAATTATGTAGTTAGTAAAACAGGTCGCCTAGGTGATTTATATTATGACTGTTTTAATAGAACTAAATCATTTATAAAAGAATTAATTTAATTAAAGCAATATAAAAGTTGCTTTTTTTAAGTTAATAAATATGTTATAATTAATTAGGTGATATCATGCTAGCGTACTTGATTATAAACTATAATGACTATCTATCAACAAGCAATTTAATTGATAATATAAAAAATTATAAAATAATAGATAAAATTTTAATTGTTGATAATAATTCAAAAGATGCATATAAACTAAAAAAATTAAATGTAGAAGTTATTTATGAAAATAATAATTTAGGATATGCTCATGCTATCAATATAGGATGTATTTATTTAAATAAACTTGGTTATAAATACGTTATTATATCTAATAGTGATGTAATAATAAATAGTGAGGAAGATATAAAAAAACTATTAAATACATTTGATAATGACACTGCTATAGTAGCTCCTAAGATAATAGAAAATGAAAATATTAATGCATCATGGCGCTTACCCAGTATAAAAGATGAAATTATATTTAATATACCGTACTTTGGCAAAAAACATAGATCTAAATTATCTACATATAAAAGTGGTATAAATGAGGTAGATGTGGTAAGTGGGTGCTTTTTTATGGCTAATTTAGCTATTTTAAAAAGTATAAATTATTTAGATGAGGCTACATTTTTATATTATGAGGAAAATATATTATCTAAAAAATTAAAAGATATAGATAAAAAGATAATACTTAATACAAATGCTAGTGTTATACACGCACACGCTGTTACTATTGATAAAAATA
>CAQHJP010000026.1 GCA_948801035.1 uncultured Bacilli bacterium | reverse complement strand
CACATGGTTTAACTGATTTAGAATATGATCAAATATTTACAAAAGATAAACCAATTATTTTTGCATTCCATGGATATCCTGATTTAATACATCAATTAACTTATAAAAGAACAAATAAAAATTTACATGTACATGGTTATAAAGAAGAGGGTACTATTACAACTCCTTTTGATATGAGAGTTCAAAATGAAATAGATAGATATCATTTGGTTATGGATGCTTTAAAATATTTACCAAAATTAGGTGATAAATCTGCTTCTTTATATTCAGAGTGTATGGATTTATTAGTAAAACATAAAGAACATATAAAAGAATTTGGTACAGATTTAGATTGTGTTAAAAATTTTAAATGGGAAAATCGTAATTAATTGCGATTTTTTTTATTTACTGCTATAATTAAAAAGGTGATTTTAATGAATAAAGTAGTGATAATAGGATGCGGAAATGTGGGTATGAGCTATGCATATGCACTTGTTAACCAAAATGTTGCTGTAAATGAACTTGTACTTATTGATTTAAATTTTGAAAAAGTAGTTGGTGAAGTAATGGATTTAAATCATTGTTTAGCTTTTGCACCTTCTAAAATAGATATTAAAGCTGGAAGTTATGAAGATTGCCGTGATGCAAAAATAGTCGTTATTGCAGCAGGTGCTAATCAAAATCCGGGTGAAACTAGAATGGATTTAATTAATAAAAACTCACATATATTTAAATCTATTGTTACAAGTGTAATGGATAGTGGATTTAATGGGATATTTTTAGTAGCTACTAATCCTTTAGATGTTATGACATATTTAACTTTTAAATATTCTAATTTACCTTATAGTAAAGTAATAGGTTCAGGCACAAGTTTAGATACCTCTAGATTAAGATATATGATAGGTGAAAAAACTAATATAAATCCAAAATATATAGATGCTTATGTAATAGGTGAACATGGAGATTCTGAATTTGTACTTTGGTCATCTGCTACTATAGGACTTCAAAACATAAAAGATTTTATTAGTACTGATGATATGAATAAAATTGAAAATGATGTAAGATTAGCAGCATATGAAATAATAAATAGAAAAGGTGCCACTTATTATGGCATTGGTATGTGCCTAGTTAAAATAACTAATGCTATTTTAAGTAATGAAAATAGTATAATAACTGTCTCATGTTATGATGATAAAAACGATGTATATATTGGTCTTCCTGCTGTAATAAATAAAGATGGTATTAGTAAAAAAATATATGTTGAATTAAATGAAGAAGAAACTTTAAAATTAACAAACTCAATTAAAGTAATTAAAGATGCAATAGAAAAGATTAATTAGGTGATTTTATGAATGTAAGTGATGAATGGAAAGACTATGAATGTATATCTGCTGGTAATGGTGAAAAATTAGAAAGATTTGGCAGTTTTATTTTAAGACGTCCTGAACCACAAGCTATGTGGGTTATAGAAAATAGTAAACTTTGGAAAAATCCAGATGCATTTTATCATAGATCAAATAAAGGTGGCGGATATTGGGAATATTTTAAAAAATTACCTGAATTTTGGACAGTAAATTATAAAAATTTAAAATTTAAAGTAAGCCCTACTAATTTTAAACATACAGGTTTATTTCCAGAACAAGCATTTAATTGGGATTTTTCAATTAATAAAATTAAAAATTCTAAAAGAGAAATAAAGGTTCTTAATTTATTTGCTTATACTGGAGCTGCAACAATGGCTGCAGCTAGTGCTGGCGCTAAAGTTGTTCAAGTTGATGCATCAAAAGGAATGACTGAATGGGCTAAAGAAAATATGAAATTATCTAATTTAGAAAATGCTGATATAAGATTTATAGTAGATGATTGTTTAAAATTTGTAAAAAGAGAATTTAGAAGAGGAAATAAATACGATGTTATAATAATGGATCCACCTTCATATGGAAGAGGCCCAAATGGTGAAATGTGGAAATTTGAACATAATTTAGATATTTTAATAAAAGAATGTTTAAAAATATTAAGTGATAAGCCACTGTTTTTTCTAATTAATGCATATACTACAGGTATATCAAGTACAGTACTTTATAATATACTTAAAACATCTTTAGAATCAGTTTATGGTGGTAAAGTAACTAGTGGCGAATTAGGGCTTCCTATTACAGATAATAATTTAGTATTGCCATGTGGAATATATGGAAGGTGGGAATGTGATTGATATATTATATGAAGATAATCACATACTAGTTGTTTATAAAAAGAAAAATGTTCCAGTTTGCAAAGATGAATCTAATGATTTAGATTTACTTACTATTTTAAAAAAATATCTAAAGGAAAAATATAATAAACCAGGTAATGTTTTTCTAGCTTTAGTACATAGGCTAGATAGACCAGTCAGTGGTGTTATGGTTTTTGCAAAAACTAGTAAATCAGCATCTAGACTAAGCGATCAAGTTAGAAAGCATGAACTAAAAAAAACGTATTATGCAGTAGTTTTAGGTAAGGTAAATGAAAATGGTACTTTAAAAAATAATTTGCTTAAAGATAAAAAAACTAATATAACTAAAGTTGATAAAAATGGAAAAGAAGCCATTTTAACTTATGAATTTATAGATTATAAAAATGATTTATCACTTGTTAAAATAAATTTAAAAACAGGTAGATCTCATCAGATTAGAGTACAATTTTCATATATAAATCACCCTTTATATGGGGATTTAAAATATAATAATAAAGCTAAAGTTGGTGAAAATATTGCTTTATTTGCCCAGTCTTTAGAATTTACACATCCAACTACAAAAGAAAAGTTAAATTTTTCTCTTGATTTGCCGGATGTGTATCCATACAATTTATTTAAATAAGTTAATAATATCATGCATATGATTTATTGGTGAGGTATGAATAAATTATATAGTTTGGTATTATTTTTTTTGTTTTTATTTTCTTTTAGTACAGTAAGAGCTTTAAATTTACCTTTGCTTGGGAAAGTTATTTATATAGATCCAGGTCATGGAGGTGCTGATCCTGGGGCAATGCAAGGTAGTATAAAAGAATCGGATATAAACTTGAGTTTATCACTAGCACTTTTAGATGAATTTTCCAAAAATGGAGCTATAGTATATTTAACTAGATATGATGATTATGATTTATCTGTCAAAAATGCTAAATTAAGAAAAAGAAGTGATTTATCTAGAAGAGCAAAAATAATAAATGAGTCAAAGGCAGATTTGTATTTATCTATTCATTTAAATGCGGATAAATCATCAACTTGGCATGGAGCTCAAGTTTTTTATGATGTAGTAAATAGTGAAAATGAGATAATTGCTAAGTGTTTACAAGAAGAGTATAAAAGTAAATTAAATACAAGTAGAGCTTATAAAAAAATAAGTGGGCACTATTTATATAGAAATGTTTCTATTCCTGGGATACTTATAGAAGCTGGTTTTATAACAAATCCAAATGATAGATATCTGTTAAAACAAAAATCTTATCAAAAAAAATTTTCTAAAATAACTGTATCTGGAATTGTAAAGTATTTTAAAAATAGTTAAAAATACACAAAAAGATATTGAAAAATAATATAAAATTTGATAAAGTATATATTATAGAGGTGAAAATAATGGACAACGAAAAAATATATACAGAATATAATGATGAAAAAAATAGAATTCCTTGGTTAAGAATAATACTTAGTGTAGTAATAGTAGTTTTAGTTATTGCTATAATTTTCTTACTACTTAGAGCGTGTGGTAAGACAACTTTAAGAACAGATATTATTGATGCTGCAAAAAAATATAATGAGAAATATCAAAATAATTTACCAGAAACAATAGGTGAATGTAATATTGTAACATTATCTGCACTTGAAAAAGAGGGTTTAATTGATTCTAAAAAATATTCAACATGTGACAAAGCTACTACTTATGTAAATGTTTGTCATTTAGAAAATTCAAAATACAATTACGCTGCAAATTTATCTTGTGATAAAGAAACTACAAAATATGGTATGTGGAAAGATGGAAGTGTTGCAGATTTAACAGAGGGATTATCAGATGTTAGATTTAAATTTGTTGGACAAGAATTAACACAAGTACCTGATGGAGAACAAGCTACTTTAGTTAAACACTATTATCCATCAGATTCAACTGATGCAAGCAAAGTAAATTCTTATTACATATCAGTACCTAAAAATGGATATACTGAACGTGAAAGTGCTTCATTTGGGTATAAATGGTATACAGAAACAGATAAAAAAGAATATTGGAATAATGGAGAATATTCAGCAACTGCTCCAAGTGGATTTATAAGCTATGAGGATTCAAAAGAAGTTGTTAAATATTCTGATACTAAACCAGAAGAGGCAAGTTATAGAAAGATTGAAGAAATAACTTTATATAGATATAAAAGGGTTAGTAAAGTTGATTCATTTGTATGCGTAATTCCTGGAACTAATGCAGAAACTGATGCATCTATAGTTTCTTCAAAACATTGTTCTTTAAGAGAAGATAATTTTAAAGAAGTATATAAAGCTTACTACACTTGTGATGGTATAACAAAAACTGATACAATACAAACTTGTGAAGATTATACAGCTTATACTGAAGAAGCTTGTTCTACTAGTAGAGTAAATGGTATTGAATGTGAAAGTAAAACTTCTTATAAATATACAGATACAGTTCATAAATGGTATAAAGAAACAAAAGAAAGAAGTTATTATCCATCAAAATCAACATCAGCAAGTGGTGAGAAAACTTACTATTTAACTGCCCCAGTAGCTGGAGCTATTAAAGATGAAAAAACTGGTGCTAATGTTTATAAATTTTATAAACCAGAAAGCAAAAATAACGTAAATATGGTAGAAAAATTTATAGATGTAACTAATGGTTATGTAGAAATAGATGAACTACTTGCTACATTTAATAATTTAGGTTATGAAGTAAATAGTTTAAAAGATGTTAATGCAATTGATAAAATAAGATATGATATTAAAATGCAATATAGAAACATAGAGGAGTAAGGAGGATTTATGACTAAAGAAGAATTATTACAAAAATTAGAAGAACTTCGCAGTAATTTATCTAATAATGTTTTAGCTGATAATGAAGAAGATATAATTGAAGAAATATCAGTAATAGAAGAAAACGAAATATCATTAAGACAACAAATTGCTAATTTAGAACTAAAATTACAAGATGATTCAAATTATCCTGATTTTAAATATTTAGATTTAAAATCTAGAAAAGAAAGAATCTCAAATTCAAAAGCAAATTTAGATTTAGAAAAATTTGACAATGAAAATTATATAAAAGCATGTGAAACTAGATTATTAGAAATAGGAGCTGATATATCTAGAGCTAAAGAATTATTGAGCGAATCACAACAAAATTTAGATAATTTAGGAAGAACACTAAGAAGTTTAGGGGATTCAATTACTGATGAAGAAGAACAAGAAATAACTAGTCAATTAAATTATGAAAGAGATAGTATTGATTATCTAAATGATGTAATTAATGCCTTAGAAGAAGAAGGCCGCGATCTAACAGCTAGTGGTAATGCTGCTCATGCAAGAAATGAAGAAATAGATAAAATGCAAGAAAGATTTGATAATCTTTATAAAACTGTTGATGAAAAAGATAAACAAAACAATGCAGTTAATATTGCTAAAAAGAATTTAGATCAAAGAAAGCTTGATGAATTAACGGCTAGTTTAACTGCTTTAGAAAATAGAAAAAAATATCTAGAAATCAATGTTGATACACAAATATTGGCCTTAATGGAAGAAATAGATAACCTTTCTAAAGAAGAAATTATTGAAAGAATAAAAACTATCAAATCACAATTACCAGTTAGTGTAACTGATTATTATGATATGGAAAAAGAAGACTTGTTAGAAGAAAATCAAAAACGTCAAAATGAATTAGCAAGTGAAATTTCTGATTTACAAACTAAATTAGCTAATGAAGAAAATTACACTCCATCTATATTTGCACAAGAAGTTATGGATGAAGAAATAGCTAGATTAGAAATTCAAATTTCAAAACATCAAAATGATATTGATGATGTAGAATATCATATTTATGTAGCTACTAAAGGAATTAAAAATAATGAAGTGGCTATTAAAGAAAAAGAAAATTTAATTTCTGAATTATTACAAAAAAGTGATGAATTGAAATTTAGAATGACAAGATCAGACATATCTATGGATGAAGTAAAAATATTGTCTAATCAAATATCATCAATAAAAAAAGAAATCAAACATTATAGAGATCAAATTGATAGATTTAATAAAAATATTTCAACATTAGAAACACTTATTTCAACTCAAAAGAAAGAAAAGAAAGAAATTGAAAATATTATTATAAGTGATAATAAATTATTGGAATCAAAGAAATCTACATTAGAAGATAGAAAAACTATTGATGTTTCTTTAATGACAAATGATCAAGAAGAATTAGATAGCCTAGTTGCGACTTTAAATTCTTTAAAATTGGAAGAAGCAGCATTAGAATGTGATTATTCTAGTGAATTAGATAATATAATTGCTAAAGTTGAAAATTCAGAAGAAATTAAACCTGAGGAAAATAAACCTGAAGAACCTATAGAAGAAAATAAGCCTGAGGAAAACAAATCTGAAGAAACACCACAAACTCCAGAAAATGCTGATATAGCAGAAGAAATTGAGAAAAATAAAAGTGCTTTTGTAGCAACTATTAACGAGTGGAAAACTGCGCCTTCAGAAAAAATTGCAAAAATTAAAGATTCTGATTTTGTAAAAAAGGCTAAAAAGAATTTAGCAAAAAAACTTACTGCTCTTGCTTTAGCCGTTACAACAGCAGCGGCAGCTTTGTCAGCATGTAAAAGTGATAATGAAAAAGAAGAATTAATTCCAGCAGGAACAACTACTCTTGATATAGTAGATGATGTAAATGCAGATTTAATTGCTTCAGGGAAAGCTATACTAGATACTATAAATGGTATGGAATTAAAAAATGGTCAAGGTGTTATTAAAGGTGCTTTTGAAGGTGAGGAACAATCTCATGGATATAAAGGTGATTATGAGCCAACACCAGAACCAAAACCTGAAAAGCCGGTAAAACCAGGAAATCCTGAAAAACCAATAGAACCTGAAGAACCAACAGAGCCAGAAAAACCAACAGAACCTGAACAACCAACAGAACCAGAAAAACCAACAGAAACTGAAATGCCAACAGAG
>CAQHJP010000025.1 GCA_948801035.1 uncultured Bacilli bacterium | reverse complement strand
ACTTATATAATTCTCCAAACATTGTTCCATTTTTGGTGCTATGACCATATACAAAAGTATTAAAATCAGAAAAATCTAAGGAAGAGTTACAATCCATAAATATACTCCCATATCCACTCCACTTTTTGTCATAAGAATGATTTAAATAATAAGAATTATTATTTCCACGAACAACTGGATAATTAACCTGTGTTCCTTCTATCACAATCCATCCAACAACATCAGGATTTATTTTTCTTAATTCATCAAAATCAATTTTAAATTCTGGTTCTTCAGATAGAATATCAGGTATATTTACAATATCAACCAATTCTTTTTTTAAATCTTCTTCATTTTTATCTTCTTTATAAAAATTCAAAACTTTATAAGTACAAAAAATGAAAGATAAAACAAATAGTATTAATAAAAAAATATTTAATTTTTTCATATTTATTTTTCTATTTCCTCCATCTCTTCATTCTTGAGACTATCCTTATTGATTTCATACTTTTTTCTAAATTCATCTAATTTTTTTAAATCTTCATCAACTACTAAATCCAATGTACCATTGTCATTAAAATTAAAAACCTCATTATATAAAAAATCATAAAATTCTTTTCCTACCCAGACATTACTATCATCTTTTGCAACAACATTATTGTCTTTATCATATTCTAACTCAATATCATATATTTTATGCCTATACAAAATTCGATCAATTAAATCTAATTCATTATTTTTCCATGGCATCTTTTCCATTTCAATTTCTTTTTCGATATCCATTATTTTTTTTCTAAATTCTTCATTAAAGATTTTATTTGATTCAATTGCTTTTTCTATACAAGTTGAAACTTTTTCAAGTTTTTCATTATCAATCCAATCTATTGGAACATTCATAACTTCACTTATCATTATTGCAACATAAACTTCATGAAATGTACGATCATTATATTTTATATAATCAATATTTCTTTTTACCAAATCTTTATCAATCATAGTACGTATTCCTTTCTATCTTTCTATTTCTAATTCTTCTTCTCTATCATCCAAATTTATCCATTTATTGTAAACTACATCATAGTCTTGTTCAGTAATATCTGCTAGTCTCTCAAAGCACCTTTCTCTTACGATACTATCTGTATAACCAATAATGGTATATACATCACCAACTCCAGAATTTAATAAATTATTAAGATCCTTAAAAGAAAAATTAGAGAGATGCTCTCCAACTTCATCTTGTGGATAGTTTTCTTTATACCAATCTTTTATAGAAACATTCAAAAGCTTATTTTTAGTTCTTAAATATTCAGAGAATTCACTACTAATGTTTTTTGACTGTTGTTTTAACTCATTATAATCAATTTTAAAAAAATAATCAGATAATCTAGCATTGTTAATCAAATCATTTATTTTCTTATTGACAAAATCTTCAATATTATTAATAGTATTTTCATCCCAATTCAAACGATGAAAAGTGGTGCTAGCTGGACATTTTCCTTTTTTACTTTCTAAATATAATGTTATTGAACAATGATCATATTTATAACCTAATATATATTTCATATAGTTAATTCCTCCTCTTTTTCTATTTCTTGTTCCTCTTCTTTTTCGTAATCAAAATCATTTAAAAGTCTATCTCTCATATCCTCATTATAAATCGAATCATAGGCATCACTTATTTCAAATGCTTTATTTATAATATCGCTATTTAAATCTCCAACAGTTAATCCTTTAACATCATGAAGTAATATGCTACATAAAACTCTCGATCATACTTATCTTCTTGTAAATATTTCATGTGTCTTTCTATTGCTTCTCTATTCATAATATTTCCCCCTTCTTAATACATTCCATCTGTAATATCAATATCTTCTACTGATTTATCTAAACTATATTCTTTATCAATTTTATTTTTTAATTCTACTAAATAATCAGAAAATGTTGGGCTATTATATTTTCCATAGTAACGATAACTATTTGAACCAAAATCATAAGAATATAATTTATTATTAATATATCCTTGAGTTTTCAAAGGAACATCAATTTTATATTCTTTTAATAGATATAAAAATACATTTTGTGATGTTTGTTTATAATAATCATCATTTTTATAAAAACTTAATATTTCAGATAAAACATTTTTTCCTTCAAAGATTGCAATTTTAGCATTTGTTATTTTGTCTTTAAATATTTGATTCTTTTCCTTCACCTCTTTATTTCTTCTTTCTTTCATATCTTCTTCTGCTTTTCTTCGCATTTCATCTTTTATTGCAATATATTGCTCTCTAGATTTTTTTGCATTTTCATAAAGATCAGGATGATTCTTTTCTATATAAGCAAGTTCAATATAATTAAAAAAGCCACTATAATTAAGTCTAGTATTAATTGATTCTAAATAATTGTCAAATATGGGTTTCACTTTTTCTTTAATATAATTACAATATCTCAGGCAATCATCTTTCTCATATTCATTTTTACAAATATCATTAATCAATGAGTTGAATCTGTTAAAAGATATATATTGATTGTAGAACATCCAATATTCTCCATCTTCACCTTTAAAAAGAAGATTAGCACCATTTGAACTTTTATCCTCATCTAAAATATAAAAATCATAATTATCATAATTAATAACAGTAATTTTTTTATTTCTTACTATTGGATTATCATTTGAACTTAAATAATGAACTTTTGCTTCTTTAGTTTCTATCATTATCTATCTCTCCACTTCCTCTTGCTCATGCAAGATTTCGTTTGCTCTATCAAAAGTTTCCTTATCTATAATTGGTTTATGCGTTTTTCCTATATCTTTATAATCTTTTTCCATTTGTTTCAGTTCATCAATCAAATCTGGAGCTTTCCATCCCAGGTGTTCTTTTACTTCATATAAATAACCACTTAAAGTATGCGTTTTTAAATATTCAAAAGAATACATTCGATCTTTTACATCATTTATAACAAGCCACTCTTCAACTTTAAGCATAAAATCTATATCTTTATCATTGTTATTCATCTTAATATTCCATCTCCTCTTCTATTTCGTTTTTGTCTATCTGTTTTTCTTCTTCACAACAATTCTTTCTATCCTCATTTATAACTAGATCCAGTTGGTTATCCATAAATAAATTCATAAGAGCAGGTAATCCATTTTCTTTTTGAAATAAATATTCTTCTTTATATAAAGGAACTAATTGATAAAAATTAATTTTTTCTTTTGTACCTAATTTTAAATCTAATTCCTTTCTATCTATATTCATAGCAGGTACTAAAAGATTAGATACAAATTTCACTTTAGGATCAAGTGGAATATTTCCATCTTCACTATGAGAAATTGTATGTCCTATTCCTATCCAAGAATTATCCTCTATTGCTAGTCTACCTATCATCTTTAATTGGCTTATTACCCAACCATGTTTTTTTGGTATATCTTTCATATCACAATCGGCTGGAATATAAGCAACCAGCTCAGTTCTCTCATATTCTCCTTTTGGTAAAACATCTGGAACATTCATTTTATAAGCACCAACACCTTCAGTAATTAATTTATAATAGTAACAATCTTCAGTTGGAGGTATTACTAAAATATCTACATGTATATCTGGAGAATATAGTTCATGATAAACCATAAATTTTCCAAAATTATCTTCAATATAATTTTCAAATTGTTTCATCTCTTCCTGTGTATAAATGTACTTTGGCTTTTCCTTAAATCCCTTATAAGCAAATTTAGCTTTCTTAATAATACTCAAACTATCATCTCCTATTCATTATTGTTTTTAAAATTATTACTTATTCAATAAAAATAACAATTTCTCATAACCAGCAGCATTTAGTAATTTGATTATAGAAATATCTAATTCTTCAGAAATATTCATCAGCATTTCTATACTTGGTTTCTGAATTCTACCTCTTTCAAGATCATTTATTGATGTATTACTTACTCCAATTCTTCTTGATAATTCTCTTTGAGATATTTTTTTAATTCTTCTTCCATTTTCAATTAAGTCCTTTAAAGCAAATGTGTTGCATTTTGGTTTATGATATGAATTTAATTTTTCCTCTTTTAAGTTACTCATATTCTGACTCACTTTCATCATCTTCTAAATCAAAGCATATATACTTTTCACAATAATCATTAAATATATTTAAAAAATGTTGTTTATTTTTATATCCACCAGACATAAATCCACCATTACTCTCATAATTAAAGTCAATCACTTTAAAAAATTTTTCTTCTAGATCAATTTCTATCTTAATTTCAAGTTTTTTCTTTTTCTTTCTCATATTATCTCCTTATTTTGTTTTATAATAATTACTCACTTTTTGTTTTTCATTTTTTGAAATAGCTTCAATATCTTCACCATTAGCTTTTCCTATTTCTTGATTATTTCTATCATATAGGACATACTCTTTGTCATCGACTAAATATACAATTCCTCTGTTATCAAAACTAATCCAAGCAACGCTATTTTTCGGAACATAAAAAAAGTATTCGCTATAAGGTATACGAATACAATACTTATCCTCTGTAGTTCTTTTTTCATCAATCATATTTTTACTAATTGAAACACTTTTGATATATCCTTTTTCAGTTTCTAAAGAAATGCCTCTTATTTTTTCTAACTCACTAGCTTTATTTTTTAGATAAGTTAAATAAGCATATTTTTGATTCATATCTATTTTCATCTTATTAGCTGTTGATATAATTTCTTCAACCTCTTCAGTTGTTTCTACATTTAATTCTTTTTTTAAATCTAAAAATGCTTGAACTTCATTAGGCAGTTCAGTATCAGCATGATAAATATCTTGCTGTTCTAAATATAAATCATAATTATCCAAATATTTTAAATAAAGATTACACAAGGGAACTCTTAACTGAAGTGTCTCATGTTCTGAAAGCAATGATTGATACTCTGTTTCTCTTGATTCTATATCATTTTTGATCTCTTGAAGTTGGATTTCTAAAGCATCATAATTATATATCTCATGATTATTTAAAAAATTAATTGTATCCACTAACTTATGATACCTTCTTACTTCCATATATCTAGAATTATAATATTTAAAATATTCAGAGTTAGCATCTAAGTCCTCCATTGTATATAAAACAGAATGTTTTGATAATTTTGCAAGTTGATCATAAATATTTAAAATAACACTATCTCTTACATTTAATTCATATTTTTCAAAAAAGATATTTTTCTGATTTTTTCTTTTATCTTTAAAAAATTTTTTTAAGGAATCTTCACTATATTCATCTCCTAAAGTTTTCATAGTAACAAATCTATCTTTACCGTAAGGACGAATTTTAATATTTTTCCCTAATTTTATTTGATAACCTTCAAATGAAAGTTGCTCTAATAGTTCATCAAAAGAAAAGCATCTTTCTTTCAATGATTCTAACATTTCTATTATTTGAGTTTTCCAATTTTTATTAGCCATAGCATATAAATATTTATTTTTGTGATAATGTCCAATTTTAGGAGCATCTTGGATAATCTTCAGTCCATGTTGCAATGATATTTCATCACTAGCATCTCTTAAACCATAAAGTCCTTCAATTGGATTAGATAGTCTGTCTTCTAGTTTTCTTCCTTTCAAATTTAATGATGATAAGCAGAAATGATTATGAATATGCAATCTATCGACATGCGTACACACTACTACCTGAAAGTCTGGATATAACTTTTTAACAAGTTCAACCCCAATTTGGTGGGCTTCTTCTGGTGTTAGATTCTTTTCCTTAGGATCAAATGACTGATAACCATGATAACATGTTCGACTATCATTATTTTCCTCAACATGAAATTTTTGACTATTTACTTGCATTTCATAAGCAGCAAACTCTGAAGAACAATTTATTCCTGTTACTAATGTTCCTCCTTTTGTTTTTTTGGGATTTTTAATATAGTCAATACAGTCTACTCGTCCTTGAATTCCGTGTACACTCCATCTAGCTGTTGTTGGCAGAAATATCACCGACCAATCCTATATCCTTTATAGTTATACTATAAACTTTTTGTTTTTCTTTTATAGCATACTTTTGAGCATCTTCATAACGTTCAAATGGCATTACAATACCAAACTTTAAATTTTTATCCCAACTATAAAAACAAAGAAGCAAATTCTTTTTCATAGCGACATCTCGAAGTAAATTTACAAGTCCTATAAAATCTTCTGCTTTCATATTATTTATTTCAAAATCATATTCATACATTTTCAAGTAAACTACATATCCATATTTTTGTACTGGAGACTTTAAATTAGAAGGTCTTAATATAGTTATCTTTTTATCATATTCTGTTACTCTTTTTAAAAGTTTAACATCTGTTCTATGGTTATCTATCATTTTTGCACGATGTTGAATCTTCTTTTCAGTATTAACAGATAAGTTAGTAATTACTGTTTTTTGAAGAGAATCTACTTCTTCAATTATTTTTTTATTCTGATCTATAATCTTTTTTATATTTTGAGATGATATACCAGGATTCATCAGCAACTTTTTTTGTTCATTTAATAGTTCTCTTAAAACTTCAATACATTTACTAACTGCCTCACACACTTCATTTTTTCCTACTACATCCTCAACCCAAATATTTTCATATATAGCAGCAGCTCGAATATACTCAGCAAGACAATCACCATAGCCATAACTTATTGCTTTCTCAGTTATTAATTTTCGTTCATCTTCATTAAGCATCAAATTTATTTTCTGTCTTCTTAACTTTTTATCACTATTTCTTTTCTGCATAAGCTTTCCTCTTCTGCTTCTGCAATTCTAATTTGTAAAGTTCTATTTTTTCTAAATAAGACGAACGAAAATAATTTTTACTTAACCATTGAACTCCTTCTGCTGGTATTAATATTCTGCCATCTTCTAATGTAATGGTATCAATATTATTTTTTCTCATACGAGTTAGTCCACTATATAACGTATTAATACATTTTTCAAAATGATTACATGCTTCTCTGACTGTCATAGCTTGATGATCAAATTCTTTATGAGGTAAATTCAATTCATTTTCTAATCTAACTATTTGTTTTTCAAAGAAATTAATTTCTGCATCTAAATAAAATACTTTTCTATTATAATAAACATCTTTTAACCACTCAATAAATTCTAATTTCAAATATACAACTTCTTCTCCGTTATTAGCTAATTTCTCATTAACCCATTTTTCCAGAGGATGTCTCTTTTGCATTTTTTTAATTGCTACATCTAATTGCTTTTCTGTGATAGAAAAATTTTGTTGTACTCTCCATTTTTCT
>CAQHJP010000024.1 GCA_948801035.1 uncultured Bacilli bacterium | reverse complement strand
TATATTAGTCAAATTTGAAAAGCCTGAAAACCAATATGATGTTGAGGTTGGTACTATTATATCTTCAATTACTATTTTTGTTATACTGTCTTTATAATTATTATATGGTCTATCTGTTTCTCTTATATAACCATTACTATTTATTTCTATTGCATCCATTAATATTGTTTTATTACTATCTACATTTCCATTTGAGTTAAGTGCAAGTACTGTATCTGTTCCATCACTATATATTACTGCATATACTTTGGTTATTTTAATTGGTTCTTCAGGTTTTACCTCTTCATTATCTGTAAAAAACTCATCAATTCTACTAGTATCTTTATCAAATTGATAAATTATATTAATAGGATAATCTCCGCTAATTGTTAATTTAAAAATTGAATCATTTAAATAATTTTGTACTGTTGGACCATATATTAAATCTAAATTGATACCACTTGAAGAAAATTTAGTTGCAAAATCACCAAATGTAAGTAAATCATTTTCTATCTTTAAAGTACTTGATGTTGTATCAGTATATTTAAACACATAACAATCATCACCACAAACTTCTATACTATCTATAGCACTATTTCTAAATTTAGTATTAATCTCATTACTAATAATAGATTTTTTATTAAGCATCTCAGTTTTTATACCATTTTTAGTATATAATTTTGATACCGTTAAAATAATTTGTATTAAAAATATTGCAACTGTAATAGTAAGTGAAAACGTTACTACTAACTCAACTACTGTTATACCTTTTTTATTCATAAATTACTCCTTTATTTTATTCTTATCTACTTCTATTACCGGTCTTACACCAACATTTTCATCACTATTTTGTATTATAAAAATTGCACCAGAACGATCAACAGATATTTCTCTGCCTTCTATATCACTACCATCTACCCAGTAACCGTATATATTACCTTCATTTGCTGTTTCATTATAAGCATTATATAAATTATCATCACTAATAAGTCCTCCATAATTAACTGATTCATATAAATTATCAAATAAATAATGATATGTACTAGCATTCTGATCAAAATAAAATAAAGGTAAATTTATATTTTCTAAAGTTATATTACTTAAATCAAAAGTAGATTTTGTTAATGCTACTACTTCATCAAGTGTAATATTTCTTGGTTTTACTTTCCATGATGAAGTAATATTATTTAATTCTACAGAAGCAAAAGTTTTTAATGGACCTACCTCTTTTTCAAATGGAATTCTAGGAATTAAATTATGATCAAGTATTAATCTTATATAATGAGTAGAATTATCTAAAAACGCATACCATTTCATACAATTTGCATCACCGTCATTACATTTTTCGTCTAAAATAGGATTATAATAAACAACTTGTCCATCAGAAAAATGTATATCCACATTTAATTTTAAAGTAGCAATTTCTGAATCATTAAATTCAATTATAATTTTATATCCAGACTCTTCTTTATTAGAAGTTGTTTTTAAATACTCTTTAAATTTAGATGAAAAATCTTCATTATCTTTTACAAATTCATAAAATTCTTTAGTATTAATATGTGTAATAACTATTTTTTTTGCATCTATACTTGAGACTAAATTTCTACAATAAACATTTTCAATAACATCCCCACAACTAGTAATATCCACATATTTATTTGTATCTACTAAATTGTATACACTATTTAAATAAGTAGTTTCTGTATTAATATAACTTCTAAACTCATCTACTAGATAAAGTTTATCTACATTATTGTATGTAAATGATCTTTTATAACTATCATTAACACTAACAAATTGTATATATATAACTAATAAAACTGTTATAATTGTTACCGAAACTGCAACTAATTCTGCAAAAATAAATCCCTTTTTATAACTTTTATTCATAATTTATCTCCTTTATCTTGAAATATTCCTAAATTTATTATATAATATTTTAAGAATAAAAACTAGTCCTTAAAAAAGGGGTTGACAATATGATTAGAAAATTTGACTATGAAAAAATGCCAGTTGTAGAAGTTGTAAACGATATAATGGTAGATTCTGCTAAAAGAGGTGCATCAGATATTCATTTTGATCCACTTACTGAATACATGAAAATCAGAATAAGGATAGATGGTGTTTTACATGACTATGCTGAGGTACCTAATTCTATTAAGAAAAATTTGATTACACGTATTAAAATTATATCTGGTATGAATATAACTGAGTCAAGGTTACCACAAGATGGCGCTATTAAAGCAACTTTACAAGATGTAAATTTAGATTTGCGTGTATCTTGTATACCTACTAACGAAGGTGAAAAAGTTGTTATTCGTATACTTGATTATACAGCAAGTTTAGAAGGTATTGAAGCACTAGGTTTTAGTGATAGAAACTATAAAAAAGTTTTACAAATGATCCAAAAGCCTAATGGTATAATTTTAGTAACAGGTGCTACAGGTACTGGTAAATCTACTACAGTTTACTCCCTACTTCAAAGACTTAACACAGAAGAATCTAATGTCGTTACTGTAGAAGATCCAGTAGAAATGAGCATAGAAGGAATCAATCAAATTCAAACAAATAGTGAAATTGGACTTACCTTTGCAACAGCACTAAGATCTATATTAAGACAAGATCCTAATATAATTATGATAGGAGAAATTCGTGATACAGAAACTGCTAAAATAGCTGTTCGTGCATCTATTACAGGTCACTTAGTACTATCTACAATACATACAAACAATTCACTTAATACAATAGAACGTTTACTTGATATGGATGTTGAAAGATATTTACTTGCATCTGCCTTAGAAGGAATCATTTCACAAGTATTAGCTAGAAAATTATGTCCACATTGTAGAAAACTTAGAAAAACAAATGAATATGAAAAATCATTATTTAAAAAAGTTTTAGGTAAAAATATTGATGAAATATATACAACTGAAGGCTGTGAAGAATGTGGAAATGGATATAGTGGCAGAATTGCAATACATGAAGTACTTTTATTTAATCAAGATATAAGAGATGCTATATCTGCTGGTATAAGAAGAGACAAATTAAGACAATTAGTATATCAATCAGATGTTAATACTCTACTTCAAGATGGTCTTGAAAAAGTACTTGCAGGATATACTACTTTTGAAGAAGTTATTAAGTTAATTGAACTTGAAGATGATGATAAAGGATCTAATGCATATGGTTTAAAAAGAGCTATAAGTAATACAGATTTATCTAATAATCATTCTAGTACTAATGATGTAATATTTATAAATGAATCTAACTGATTCATTTTTTTTAATATTTGCAAAAACATAAAATTTATGTTATTATGTATTTAGCAAGAATACTTGCATAAAATAAAAAAGGAAATACTTAACTTTGCTGAGTTGAGTACTTACCTAAATTTTTGGATTTGTACTCTAATCTATTGCAGATTGAGTACTATTTTTTTATACATAGAATCATTAAAGAGACTATTAATAAAATGATAATTAATATTAGAAATGAGATTAGTAAATCTTTTTTCTTCATAAGCCTCCTTTCATAAGAAAGTTGGCAAGTACTCAACAGTTTAGTATTTCCTAATAATCAATATATCACAAATATAATTTAATTACAAGTAAACAAATTAAAAATGAGATACATTATTATATCTCATTTCTTTTTACTAGTGATGGACCTTGAATTTCTTTTTCAAAATTAACATCAGCTTGTAAATCATTTAAACATTTTTCTTTTTTAGTATTTAAATCAAACATTTTATTAAATAAACTAGACATTTTATTAACCATTTTTTTATCAGTATTTGATATTATTTCTAAAGCTGTTTTTTCATCTAAAGCGATTATTGATCTAGATTCTCCATTACCACGTATAGGTGTTAGTATACCAAATAATTGTGCTGTATTTATGGCAGTTTGTAAATTTAAATAATTATTTTCTGGATTTATATAATCTTTTTTTGGACATATGTCACAAAATAATTCACTAAATTCAGGCAAAGAATAAAATTCATACAATTTTTTTTCTAATTCATGATGCTTTATAATAGGAAAACATCTATATTTAAAACTCATTGCACAATATAGTCTAATAAAAGAAACTTCAGAAAAGTTAGAATATTTAACATTTTCTTTAATCATAATAACCTCCTTAAATTAATACTGATAGTATTACTACTATACCTAAAATTACTCTATACCACATAAATATTTTAAAATCATGTTTTTTAATATATTTAAGTAAAAAACTTATACATATTAAACCAGTTAAAAATGAAACTAATATTCCTGTTCCAAATACTACTAAATTTGAACTTATTATAGCAAAAGTATTTTCTTTTAAAAGTGTAAGTAATGTTGCACCTGCTACAACAGGTATAGATAAGTAAAATGAAAATTTAGCACTATCTTCCCTATTTAATTTTAATGCTCTTGAAGCTGCTATTGTAGTTCCACTTCTAGAAAAACCAGGTATTAAAGCAAAAGTTTGAGAAAGTCCTATAAGTATTGCATCCTTATAAGATAAATCTTTCATACTTTTAATATTTTTACTTTTTTTATCTACTACATAAATAATTATACCCATAATAATTAAAGCTAAAGCTATTAAAATTATTTTTTTTCTAAAAAAATTATCAAATATATCTTCAAATAAAACTCCTGCTATAGCTGCTGGTATTGTTGCAATTATAATAAGCCAAAATAGTTTGCCATTACTAGTTTTAACACCTTTAGTAACTCCTTCTTTAAGTAAGTTAAACAACTCTTTAAAAAAGTATAATATTATTGCAAGTAATGTTCCAAAATGAAGAGCTAAATCAAAAGCTAAAGAAATATTATCTGAAATAAAACTTCCTATATTAAATATTTGTCTTGCAATTATTAAATGAGCTGATGAAGAAATAGGTAAAAATTCTGCTATTCCTTGTATTATTCCTAGTACTACTATTTGAATAAATTCCATATTATTCACCTTTTAACCTTTCCATACTATATATACATCCACAAAAGTTTTGCCTATATAAATTATATTTTTTTGATAGTTGTATACTATTTTTATATCCTTCTTTTTTCTTAAAATCACTTGGTAAAAATTTTATATCATACTTATTTTCTAACATAAATCCAATTTCATTTATTTTTTTACTATTTTTAAGTGGGCTTATCGTAAGTGTAGTTCCAAAATAATCAAAATTTGAAAGTTTTGCCATTTTAGCAGTATATTCTAATCTAAGTTCATAACACTTAAAGCATCTTTTTCCACCTTCTACTTCATGTTCTAAACCTCTTACAACTTCATGATATAAATCATTATCCCAATCACAATCCATTATATTAACGCCTAATATATTACATAATTTAATTTGCTCATTTTTTCTTTTATTATATTCTTCAATTGGTTCAATATTAGGATTATAATAAAGAATTGTTATATCAAAATAATCTTTTAAATATGTAATGCACCAGCTTGAACATGGTGCACAACAACTATGAAGTAAAAGTTTTTTCTTCCCATCTAGTTTAGAAATAAGTAAATCAAGTTCTTTTTGATAGTTCATAACATTACCTCTTTATAATATTTATTTTTAAAGTTTTATCTTCATTTTTAATAACTTCAAAATAATCATCTGAATTAAATACTTTACCAGTTTCTGGATTTTTAATTTCTTTATCTAAATAACCGTTGTTTATTAATTTAATAGAATTTATATATTCAGTTTGCCCCACTTCTAAATCAGTTATATTTAAATTAACATACGCCTCAACTGCTGTTTGAATAGTTTCTTTTAAAACTAGATTATCAGTACTATCATTACTTAAATTTAAAATAACAGGAACTGATACTAAAGCTATAACACCTAAAATTACAAATACAGCTATTAATTCCACCATTGTAAACGCCTTTTTATTCATAAAACCACCTACTTGATTATATCATATATTTATCATTTTTTCCACAAATCTTTTATATATTCTTTATACCAAAGTTGAAACATATAATAAGCAAATAAAACATAACATTCACTTAATTTTATAGTATTATCTTCTAATTTATCAAGAAAATTTTTAATTAATTTATAATCAAATATACCTTGATGATTTAATATATTTTCATCTGAATATTTATATATATCTTCTTTATAAAATTCTTTTAACCATTTTTTAAGAGGAATTCCAAAACCTTTTTTAGTATTATCTATTAAAGACTTATCTAAATTCTTGTATAAAATATTTTTTAAAATATATTTTTTACATCCAAAATAATATTTATATCTATATTTTATTTTAAGTGATGTTTTAACTACATTATCATCTATAAAAGGATAAACTATATTTTTTTTAAAATAAACTTTAGGTGTAGATACTTTATATAATAATCTATTTGGTAAAAATGTTAACATATCATAAAGCAAATATTTTCTATTGTTTAAAATTTTTAAATTATAATTATTTAAATAACTTTCAGGAATTTTATTATAAAACAATTTTACTTCTTTTTTATATTTATTATATTCATCATATTTATATTGCCTAATAAATCTATATATTTTTTTAGGATAAGAAATAGTGTTATAAATTAAACTACCTGCAAACATTTGATCAGCACCATCACCTGTTAAAATAATATCATCATCTACGTTTTTTTCTAAAAATAAAGTTGGAATCATAGAAGGATCTGCAAAAGGTTCAGTATAAATTTTAAATAAATTATTTGTTATATCAATAGCATTTTTTTTATCAAGTTTATATTCATGATGATTAGTATTAAAATAATTAGATATTTTTAAAGCGCCTTCTGATTCATCTCTTTCCTTTTCTTCAAAAGCTATAGTATATGTATTAATACTTTTTCCTATTTTTTTTAATATTGATGTTATTAAAGTCGAATCAATACCACTAGATAAAAATACCCCTACTCTATCATAACCTTTAGTTTTATTTTTAATTGAATTAATTAAATCATTATTTAAACTTTCTAAAGATTTTTTATAACTATTTATTTTTTTTGAAGTTTTATATAAATTTATTAAATCAAAATATTTATATATATTTAATTTAGTATTAAAAATTAAATAAGTTCCACTTTCTAATTTCTTAACATCTTTAAATATTGTGTTAGGCGCGTTTATATAAAAATTACCTAAATAAGTAGGTATTACACTTTTATCTATAGACAAATTAAACTCACTTACTATATATTTTAAAGATGTAGTCAAAATGAAAGTATCATTTGTTTTGTAATAATAAAAATTATGTGTACCAATTTTATCTCTTACAGC
>CAQHJP010000023.1 GCA_948801035.1 uncultured Bacilli bacterium | reverse complement strand
CGCGCCAGTTTCCCGACCTACACCCTTAGCAGGGGCGCCTCTTCAGCCTCTTGAGTACTACTCCAAAACACTACAAATACATTTTACTATATTTTTTATAATAACGCAATAATAATTACAAAAAAAGACATTTTTTTAGTCTTTTGGTTTGAATATAAAAGATAGTAAAAATGAAAATACTATTGCTGCAGTTATTCCTGATGCTGTTAAATTAAACATTCCTGTCATTAAGCCCATTATTCCTATATCGTTTGCTGTTGTAAGTGCACCATGCACTAATAAATGCCCAAAACTTGTAATAGGTACCAAGGCACCTGCACCAGCCCATAATATAATTTTGTCATAAATATTGAATATATCTAAAAATGCACCTATAACAACAAACATTGAAGTTATATGCCCTGGAGTTAGTTTAGTGTTTGATAAAACTAGTTCAGCTAGCATACAAACAAATCCGCAAAATAAAAATGAATTTAGATAAATCATTTTACCACCTCCAAACTAATAGCATGTGCTATAGCAGGAATAGTGTTTTTAGAATTTACCATAGTAGGACTCATTAGTGCACCTGTTGCAACTAATAACACTTTATTTATTTTACCTTTTTCCATAGCATCAAATATATAAGAATATGTAACAAGTGGAGCACAAGCTGGTCCAGATGCTCCTGCATAAACAGGTTGATTTTTCAAATCATATATCATAGTTCCACAATCGTTATAATTTTTAAGTTTTATATTATATTCCGTATTTATATATTCTTTTAATATTTCTTTACCGTAAATACCTAAGTCTCCAGTTAATACTAAATCATAATAATCAATTTCTCTTTTTGTATCTTTTAAATGATTACTTATTGTTAAAGCTGCTGCTGGTGCCATTACTGCTCCCATGTTATATACGTCTTTAATCTTTAAATCTACTACGCTTCCAAGTGTAGCCGATTCAACTTTGATTTTGCTTTTATCACTAGATAGGTATGCACTTGCAGCACCAGTAGATGTAAATGTAGTAGTTTTTCTTTTTGGGCCACCATATTCAACTGGATATCTAAATTGTTTTTCAGCTGCATTATTGTGTGACGAAGTACTTACAATAGCATTCTTAACTTGAGATTTATCTATCATATTAGAAGCTAGTATAAGACCAAGTACACTTGTTGCACAAGCTGCATATATTCCAACAAGTGGTATGCCAATATGAGAAGATGCATAGTTTGTTGCCGTTATTTGGTTATGTAAATCGCCTGATATATGTATATCTATATCTTCTTTTAATTTTGAAATTTTACCTAGTAGTATATCAACAGATTCCTCAATTAATTTGACTTCTGCAAGTTCCCAAGTTTTAGTATTAAAATAAAAGTCATTGTAACTTTTATCAAAATATTTAGAAAGTGGACCCTTACTTTCGTATGGACCTGTTATAGTTGAAGTTGAATTAATGTATACATTATTATATTTAAAAGTCATGTTATCCTCCCATTATTATAAGTCTTAAAAGACCAAATAAATATGCACTCACTACACCAAATATTATAACTGACCCAGCTAGTTTAAACATTGAAGCTCCAATACCAGTTACTAACCCCTCTTTTTTATATTCTAAAGTTGCACTCATCATTGCATGGGCAAATCCAGTTATAGGAATAATTAATCCACATCTAGCAAAATTAACGATTTTATCAAAAAAACCAAGACATGTAAGTAGACAACTTATAAATATTAAAGTAGTTATCATAAATATAGCTGCATCATTTCTTGATATTTCAAAAAAGTTTGAATAAATATCTACGAGTCCTTGGCCTATGAGCCCCATACAACCACCTATAAAGAAAGAAAGTAAAACATTTTTTAAAACATCTTCTTTTGGACTGTGTTTTTCTACTAAATGTTTGTATTTTATATCATCCATATTAATCACCTACTTTTATTATGGAAAATATATAAATATTTATACAAAAAACAAACTAGACTAGCTATTAAGCTACTAGTTTGCTTTTTAATTTATCTAACACTTTTTGTTCCTTCCTTGAAACTTGTACTTGGGACATACCCATATACTTAGCTGTTTCTACTTGTGTTAAATCATTCATATATCTTTTTTCAATTAATTCTCTTTCAAATTCTGTCAAATTAGATAATTCTTCTTTTAGTAGTATTAAACTATCTAAATCTTTTTGTTTAGCGCTTACAACTTCTGAAAGAGTGTATCCATCCTCATTTAAAGGTTTATCTAAACTATATACTGATTTTGTACTATTTATAGCTTCTTCGACCATATATAAATCTACTTGCAAATAATTAGCTATATCAGTAGCACTCGGTTCTCTCATGTATTTTTGTGAAAGTAAAATTCTAGCTTTTTCTATTTTATAATTTAATAGTTGTGTACTTTTAGGTATTTTCAACGTTTTATTTTCTCTTACTAACTTTCTCATTTCTCCTAAAATATATGAGTAAGCAAAAGTAGTAAACTTAACATTCATAGAATCATCATAATTATTATATGCAGTAATCATTCCTATACAACCAGCCTGAAATAAATCTTCTTTACTACAATAATTTTCATAGTACTTAGTTAAAGAATAAATCATATTTTTATTTTTTAAAATTAAATCTTTTAAAACTAAATTTTCCATTATATCCTCCTATAAATTTACTACCCTTGCAGCACTTAATTCATCACTAGCCTCAGTTATATAACTTAAAAGCTTACTATCATTTATTTCTTTTAAAAGAAAGTCATTAATACCACATATTAAGGAATTGCCATTATTTACTTTGCATAAATAATATATTATCAAAAGAGAATTTATTCCTTCCGAATCTATTTTTTTTATTTCACTTAAATTAAATACTATATTATTTATTCCACTATTTTTAATAAACATAACATCATCATACAATTTGTCTTTAGTATCTTTATCTAAAACTCCTTTAAGCCGTATAAATAAAATACCTTTGTGAAAATACAAATCAATATCTAACAAATTATCACCTTCTTAAATAATTTAGCACATATATTTTTATTATTATACAGATTCGACAAAAGTAGTTTTATTTTTCCGTCGACCTTTTTTTTATTTTATAAATCATATATATCGTAAACAAAAATAATATAAGTATATATAACCAAAGTAAATTCATTTTTTCGGTCCCATTTATTTTAAGCATATAATTATTTAATCTTTCATTCAAATCACTATTTAAAGATTCTAAATTCTCTATTTTTGATGCAGATAAATCATATTCTTCTTTTAAATCTTCACTATCATTTATATCATTTTTTAATTTTTCTAATTCTTGTTTATAATATGTAGATTCTCTTTCATTAGTTTCACTATTTTGAATTAATAATTTTATTTGTTTTTCTAACTCTTGAATTTTATTTTTATATGAATCATCTATATTTTTTATCTCAGATTTATAATCATTAACTACAGTATTATATTTATTATTTACTTTATCCAACTTATCTTCTATTTTTGTTATTTCAGTCTTTAAATTTTTAATTTCTTTTTCTTCATTAGTTATACTATTTTTTAAATCAATTATTGTTTTTAATATTTTATCGATTTCTTTATTTAGTTTAGTTATATCTTTTTTTAACTCACTTATATTTTTCTTTAAGTCCTTTATTTGATTTTTTAAATTTTCTATATTTTTAGTATTTTTCTTTACTTCATTTAAATATTTATTTATTAGTTCATCTTTTTCTTTTAAAATATCATTTATATACTTGCTATCACAATTACTACATTCACTAATTTTTTCCTCAAGTTTCTTTATTAATTCTTCTTTTTGAAGCATATCTTTTTCATGTAATTCTTCTAGTTCTTTTAATTTATTCTCAAGTTCATTTATTTTATTTATAAATTCTATAGTATCTTTATTTATATCAACTTCTACTTTTCTATTTGCAGTTATATCACCAGATGAAAAAGTAATATCATATATTCCATTTTTATTTATATCTAAATTTGACTGTATATCATAATCTTTACTACTATAAATGACAAAATCAGATAAATCATAATTATAAGAATTTACTAATAGCTTATCTTTAAGTTCTAATTTATCACGTGTTCTATAACTATAATATGTTTTTTTACTATCATCATCTTTTATGTTAAATTCATCATATGAACTAGCAGAATAAATACTACCATATTCCTTATCATTTATTAAATTTTTGCAATATTTTTCTTTATATCTATACTCAATATATGAAGTGTTATAAACTATAAAAGTCACATCCTGAAATTCATATCCTGGAGAAATATCTGGATACATATAATCTGTCTTTTCATATGTCCAATTTTTTAAATCTATACCAAAATCTTCTATTGTTTGTCTTACCTCAAATACACTTGACCATTTTTCATTATATATAAATTCTTTAGTACCATATAAATTAACACCATCTGTTGAATATGAAATAGTATATCCTTTTACATCATCTCCTAAATCAAGTAAGTAATATAAAAGCATAACTCTATTTGCTGGATATGCATTTTTTAAATCTATTATAATTGAGCCGCCATTTGATATATAAGAATTATCTTCATAAATAACACCATTATTTATATATGTACCAAAATCATTACTACATCCTTCACATGTGTAAGTATAATTAATCTTATTATTAACCACTTGTATTTCAAATTCTGGAATTTTAAGTTTGCCATCACTTCCATGTATATTTGTAATATGAATATATCTAACTGGATTAGACATGATAAAGTCATGTACAACTCTTCTTTCATATACTCTAGAAGAATTTTCTACCTTTTCTTTTTCCCACTCGCTATACTCACCAAAATAGCAATCATTTAAATCAAATGTATCTGTTTGATTAAATACTTTATATCCATTATCTTTCAAAATATTTTTGTACCATAAAAACCTATTTTCTGTTTTTACATCTATTAAATCTGATGATTTTATATAATTTTCTGTATATTCAGTATAATCACTAAAATCAGAGTATATTACATCACTAGCAAGAATCAACTTTGGGCTTAAAATCATCAATATTAAAAAAAATATTATTTTTCTCATATCATTCCTTTCTAAAATTGCTTCCTACTAGTTATATTGTATAAAACATTCCAAAATCCTTTTTTAGAGTAAAAGTATTATAAAACAAAATTTTTAGTATTAAATAAATAGAAAAAAACACTAACGCTCTTCATGAGTATTAGTGTGCCAACCATTATGAAATTTCCTTCATCTCATTTTATTTTAATTCAATATTTTTATTTAAGTATTGTTTTAAATATTTACCTGTATAACTAGTAGGTACTTCACTTACCTCTTCTGGTGTTCCTTTAGCTACCACGCATCCACCATCAATTCCACCTTCTGGTCCTAGGTCGATTATATAATCAGATACTTTAATAACATCTAAATTATGTTCAATAACAATAACTGTATCGCCATTTTCTACTATTCTATCAAGTATCATAAGTAACTTTTTAATATCATCTGTATGTAGTCCAGTTGTAGGTTCATCTAAAATAAATAAACTTTTCCCAGTAGGTTTTTTTTGAAGTTCTTTAGCAAGTTTAACACGTGCAGCTTCACCGCCTGATAATGTTGGAGCACTTTGTCCTAATTTTATATAAGATAGTCCTACATCCATAAGCATTTTTAATTTGTCTTTAACTTTAGGTACATTTGAAAAAAATTCATAAGCTTCTTCAACTTGCATTTCAAGTACATCATAAATATTTTTATTTTTATATTTTATTTGTAATGTTTCTGTATTATAACGAGTGCCTTTACAAACCTCACATGGGACATATACATCAGGTAAAAAATGCATTTCTATTTTTTTAACACCATCACCCCAACAAGCTTCACATCTTCCACCTTTTACATTAAATGAAAATCTTGATTTATCATATCCTCTTATTTTTGCTTCTTTAGTCTGAGTAAATACATCTCTTATATCATCAAATACACCTGTATAAGTAGCTGGGTTACTTCTTGGTGTTCTACCTATTGGAGATTGCGATATATCTATTACTTTATCTATATTTTCTAGTCCTAATATTTCTTTACATTTTCCAGGTTTTTCTTTTGATTTATATAACTGATTTTTACAATTTTTATATAGTATTTCATTTATTAATGTAGATTTACCTGAACCTGATACACCTGTTATACAAGTAAATGTTCCAAGAGGAATTTTTACATTAATATTTTTTAAATTATTTTCTTTTGCGCCTTTTATCTCAATAAACTTTTTATTGCCTTTTCTTCTTTTATTAGGGACATCTATTTTTTCTATGCCTTTTAAATATTTTCCTGTTAAACTATCTTCACATTCCATAACTTCTTTAGGCGTACCTTTAGCTACAACGTATCCGCCGTGAACTCCTGCACCGGGACCTATATCTACTAAAAAATCACTTGCAAGCATAGTATCAGTGTCATGTTCAACAACAATTAAAGTATTACCTAAGTCTCTCATTTCTAAAAGTGAATTTATTAATCTTTCATTATCCCTCTGATGAAGTCCTATTGAAGGCTCATCTAAAACATAAAGCACGCCTGTTAACTTAGAACCTATTTGTGTCGCAAGTCTAATTCTTTGTGCCTCACCACCTGATAAAGTTGCAGCTGATCTAGCTAAAGTTAAATATTCTAATCCTACATTAATTAAAAAACTTAATCTATTTTCTATTTCTTTTAATATTAATTTAGCTATTTCTTCTTTTTCACGACTAAGTTTTAGTGTTGTTATAAAATTGTATAACTCTTTTATACTTAAAAGTGTAACATCATAAATGCTTTTATCTTTAATTTTAACTGATAAAATACTTTCATCAAGTCTAGCGCCATGACATTTTGGACATGGAAGTTCTGTCATAAAACCTTCTATCCAATCTCTTATCCAGCCACTTTTAGTTTCCATATATCTACGTTCTAAATTAGTTATTATACCTTCATAATAATCTTTTTGATTTCTAGTATTTCCATTTTTTGATACATATTTAAATTCTAAAATATCTGGGCTTCCATAAAGTAATATATTTAATTTTTCTTTATCTAATTCACAAACTGGAATAGACATATCTATATCATAATAATTACATACTGTATCAAGTTGTGTAAATATAGTACTTCCTTCATCAACATTTATTGCTGTAATAGCGCCTTTTTTAATAGATTTAGACTTGTCTGGAATTACTAAGTCTGGATCAATTTTCATTTTTATTCCAAGTCCTTTACATTCCTCGCATGCGCCATATGGAGCATTAAAAGAAAACATTCTAGGTTCTAATTCTGGAAGTGAAAAGTCACACTTTGGACATGCATATTTTTCACTCATAATTATTTCATTTGAACCAACTACATCAATTACACATTTACCATTTGAAAGCTTACAAGCTGTTTCAATGGCTTCATATAGTCTGCTTCTTGCATCTTCTTTAATTATAAGTCTATCTATAACAACATTTATATTATGTTTTTTATTTTTATCAAGTATTATTTCTTCTGTTAAATCATATTC
>CAQHJP010000022.1 GCA_948801035.1 uncultured Bacilli bacterium | reverse complement strand
TTACATTATCAAGTATATCACTATTATAATCAGTATTAGCTTTAATTATGTTAACTGATTTATCTATTAAATCAAATCTTTTTCTAAGAATAGTATCAATATTTGCCTCAGCCTGATTGATTCTAATTATTAAAGCTTGAAGTTTATTATAACACATAGTATAAAAAATTAATGTTATTGATATAAGTATTGCTAGTATGGATATTATTAAAACAACTTTCATATTATTCACCTTAAATAATTATATCAAATAATATTAAAAAATACAATTAATTAGGATAAAATTCAGGACTATAATTTACTTGTTCATCAAATGAAATATAATCAACATAAATCATTAAAAGAACTTGCCAAACACCTGTTGAAGGCTCACTTAATATTATGTGATCTCTTCCTGCTTGTTCAATTATTCCTTTAAACTCTAAATCTCTCCATTCATTAGAATCAGGGAATGTCATATGTACTCTTACTTTTTTACCTTTATTTAATCTTAGTATATTTTCAATGTAAGATTGTTCAAGTGGTAAATTTTGATTGTAATTAGTATTTCCTTGTGGAGTATTATAAGGTTGTGGGTTATAAAAATTCATTTCAAATCATCCTTTCATATTAAATATATTTTTATAATATAATAAATATGAAATAATTGATTAAATAATTATTTTAAAGTATAATTTATATAGGTGATTTTATGAAAGTAAAAGTAGGTGTATCAAATAGACATGTTCATTTAACTGATGAAGATATTAAAGTTTTATTTGGTAGTATTAAAAAATCTCATGATTTATCTCAACCAGGTATGTTTGCTTGTGATAATTATGTTTCAATTAAAACAGATAAAAATATAATAGATAAAGTTAGAGTAGTTGGACCTTCTAGAAATTATACGCAAATAGAAATATCTAAAACAGATGCTTATTTTTTGGGATTAAATCCACCTGTTAGAGAATCTGGAGATTTATCTTTTAGTGAGGTAGTAACTTTAATTGGACCAAATGGAAGCATTAAAACTAATGGTTGTATAATTGCAGATAGACATATACATATAACTTATGAAGATTTAAAAAAATATAATTTAAAAGATAGTTTATATGTTAAAATATCAGGTGTTAAAGAAGGAATTATTAAAGTTAATTTAAAACCAAGTGATAAGGCAACGTTAGAATTACATTTAGATACGGATGATGCAAATGCTTTTTTACTTAAAAACGGCGATTTAGTAGAAATTATAAATAGAGGTGAAGAAAATGAAGAAAATGATTATAGATGGTAACGAAGCTTGTAGCTTAGCCTCATACCTATTTACAGAAGCTGCAGGTATTTATCCTATTACTCCATCAAGCCCTATGGCTGAACATATTGACTCTTGGAGTAATAGTGGGAAATTAAATTTATTTAATAGTAAAGTAAAAGTAGTTGAAATGCAAAGTGAGGCTGGTGCTATAGCACTTGTACATGGCCTTTTAAAAGGAGGGGTTTTAACAAGTACTTATACAGCTTCACAAGGGCTTCTTTTGATGATACCTAATATGTATAAAATAGCTGGAGAAATGTTACCTTGTGTTATGCATGTTGCTGCAAGAAGTTTATCAACACATGCATTATCAATTCTTGGAGATCATCAAGATATTTATGCAACTAGAATGACAGGATTTAATATGTTATCTTCATCTAATGTAGAAGAGGCTAATCATTTAGCAGTAGTTGCACACTTATCAGCAATAAGTTCAAGTTTACCTTTTATGCACTTTTTTGATGGTTTTAGAACAAGTCACGAAATAAATAAAGTAAATGTTTTAGAAAGTTTAGATGTTAAAGATTTAATTGATTTAGATGCACTTAAAAAATTTAGGGATAGAAAAATAAATCCTTTAAATTATAAAACATATGGAACTAATCAAAATGATGATATATATTTTCAAGCTACTGAGGTAAGAAATAAATTTTATGACGAGGTGCCTGATATAGTTAATGGTTATATGGAAAAAATAAATAAAATAGCATCTACTAACTATAAACCTTTTAATTATTATGGAAGCTCTGATGCTAAAAAAGTAATTGTTGCTATGGGTTCTGTTTGTGATACTATAAAAGAAGTTATAGATAAAGAAAAATCTTTAGGACTTATTACAGTTCATTTATATAGACCATTTTCTTTTAAATATTTTAAAAGTGTACTACCAAAAAGTGTTACTAATATAGCTGTTTTAGATAGAACAAAAGAGTTTGGAACATCAGGTCCACTTTATTTAGATGTTTTAAATGCTTTAAAAGATACTAATATAAAAGTAGTTGGTGGAAGATATGGTCTTTCATCTAAAAATACAACTCCAGGCCAAATAAAAGCTGTATATGATAGTCTAGATAATCCTAAGGATAATTTTACTATAGGAATAGTAGATGATGTTACAAATTTAAGTTTAGATGAAAAAGATTATAAAATTAAAAATAATGAAGAGATGCTTATATATGGATATGGTTCCGATGGAATGGTATCAGCATCTAAATCTTTAATAAAAATAATAGGTAATAATACAGATAAATATGTACAATGTTATAATCAATATGATTCTAAAAAATCAGGTGGGGTAACTAAATCTCATTTGAGATTTAGTGATAATAAAATATTAAGTACATATTATGTTGAAAGTCCAAAACTAATTGTAGTTACTAAGGATACATATTTAAATAATTTTGATATATTAAGCAGTATTTTAGAAAATGGTACATTTATACTTAATACTACTAAAACAAATGAAGAAGTAATTTCATATTTAAGTGAAAATGATAAATATATATTAAAAAATAGAAATATTAAATTTTATACAATAAATGCTTATGAGTTAGCTCGTAAATGTGGTCTTTCTAATAAAATAAGTACAATATTAGAAGCAGTTATAATTAAACTTTCGAATGTAGTTGATAGTGATAAAGCTATAAATGATTTAAAAGAAGATTTAAAAAAACGCTTTAGTCTAAAAGGTGAAGATATAATTAAAGCTAATATTGAAGCTATTGATTTAGCTAGTAATTATTTAAATAAAGTTGATTTAGATGGTGAATATAAATATGAAAAAAGACCTGATTATGTTGATATTTATATGTCTATAGCACATAGAGAAGGGGATAAGTTAAAAGTATCAGCATTTTTAGATATGCCTGATGGCACATTTAATGGATCTACTAGTAAATATGAAAAAAGGTGTGTATCTGATGCTGTACCAAAATGGATAAATTCAAATTGTATAAAATGTAATACTTGTTCTTTTGTATGTCCACATGGAGTTATAAGACCATTTAAATTAAGTGATGAAGAATATAATAAAGCTCCAGATTTTATAAAAGAAAGATGTGTAGATAATTATATAGTAGCTATTAGTGTAAAAGATTGTACAGGATGTGGGTTATGTATTAAATCATGTCCTTCTAAAGAAAAGGCTTTAATATTTGATAAATTAAGCGATAATTTAAAAGAACAAGAAATATTTGATTATTTAACTAAAAATGTTACTTGTAAAGAGACTAATTTGAATAATGTAAAAAATAGTCAATTTAAGATGCCTAAATTTGAATTTTCTGGTGCATGTGCAGGATGCGGAGAAACTGCTTATATCAAATTACTTACTCAATTATTTGGAGACTCACTAGTAATAGCTAATGCAACAGGATGTTCATCTATTTATGGTGCATCAGTCCCATCAATGCCATATAGTGTACCTTGGGGAACATCACTATTTGAAGATAATGCTGAATATGGGTTTGGTTATTTAATTTCTGATAAAATAAATAAGCAAAAGATATCTGAGATAATGTCTGATTATGGTGATTATTTTGAAGAGTATTTAGAAAATATTAACGATTATGAGATAACTAAAAAGTTTTATGAAAATATTGATTATGATAAATATAAAAAACTTATACCATATAAAGATTCTATTATTAAAAGAAATATTTGGACTATAGGTGGAGATGGCTGGGCATATGACATTGGTTTTTCTGGTATTGATCATGTTTTAGCAAGCGGCGAAGATGCTAAAATATTAGTACTTGATACACAGGTATATTCAAATACTGGAGGGCAAGCTTCTAAAGCTACACCAAAGGGGAGTGTTGCACTTTTTGCATCTGCTGGTAAGAAAACAGCTAAAAAAGATTTAGCTAGAATGTTTATGAGTTATGAAAATGTTTATGTAGCACAAGTATCGCTTTCTGCAAATCCTATGCAACTTATTAAGGCTTTGAGTGAGGCAAATTCTTATCCAGGACCTGCTATAGTAATTGCTTATGCTCCTTGTATATCACATGGAATTAAAGGCGGTATGATAAACAGTTTAGATATGGAAAAAGAAGCAGTTAATTGTGGATATTTTCCAATATTTAGATATAATCCAAATACAAAATTTTCTCTAGATTGTAATCCAGATTTTGATAAATATGAAGAATTTTTATTAAAACAAACTAGATATAACTCACTTTCTAAGGTAAATGAATTATCAGAAAGTTTACTTAAAGAAAATAAGTTAGATGCTATTAAAAGATTTGAATATTATAAATCACTTGTAAAAGATTAATTGCAAATATTTTTGCAATTTTTTTTACTATTATGTTATAATTAAATAGTTAGGATGATAATATGAATGAGAATGTAATTAAACAAATAAGTGAGGAACTTAATATACCTTTAAAATATGTTAAAGTTGTTTTAGATTTATTAACCAGTGGTAACACTATTCCTTTTATAGCACGCTATAGAAAAGAACAAACAAATGCTATGGATGAAGAGGCTATTAAAAAAATTAGTGAAGTATATGAATACGAAGTTAATTTATTAAAAAGAAAAGAAGATGTTATAAGATTAATAGATGAAAAAGGACTACTTACAGAAGAACTTAAAAATAATATAATGGCTTGTAAAAAATTAGTTGAAGTTGAAGATTTATATAGGCCATATAAAGAAAAGAAAAAAACAAAAGCAACTGATGCTATAAATAATGGTTTAGAACCTTTAGCTAAGATGATTATGTCTTTTAAATTAAAAGATGAAAACATAATAAGTAAATACTTAAATGATAAAGTAAAAACTGTAAGTGATGCTAAAATACAGTCTGGGTATATAATATCAGAGTGGATAAGTGACAATGCTTATTTTAGAAAATGGATAAGAAACTATATTTATAGACATGGTTTTATTACTACTAAAGTAAAAAAAGATAATAATGATACATCTAAATTATATGAAATGTATTACGATTATAAAGAAGAGGTAAGTAAAATTAAACCTCATAGAATACTTGCTATAAATAGAGCAGAAGAAGAAAAAGTAGTAAGTGTTAAAATAGAAGTGGATTACACTGATATAAGCAAATATTTGATTTCTAAAATTATTAAAGATGATAAAAATATTTTTTGCAACCTTATAATAGATAGTATAGATGATTCTTATAAAAGATTAATATTTCCATCAATTGAAAGAGAAATAAGATCTGAATTAAAAGAAAAAGCAGATACTAGTGCAATAGAAAACTTTAGTAAAAATTTAGAAAATTTACTTCTTACACCACCTATAAAAGAAAAAGTTGTTTTAGCATTTGATCCAGGATATGTAAATGGATGTAAATTAGCTGTTGTGGATAAAACAGGTAAATACCTAGATTCAACAGTAATTAAACCTTTTTTGAATAATATAAGTTTAGAAAATTTAAATAAATGTAAATTAGAAGTTTTAAATTTAATTAATAAATACAAAGTTGATATAATATCAATTGGAAATGGGACTGCATCTAGAGAATCTGAAAAGTTTGTATCAGATTTAATAAAAGAAAATAATTTAAGCTGTAAATATGTAATTGTATCAGAAGCTGGTGCTTCAATTTATAGTGCATCTGATGTAGCAATTAAAGAATTTCCAGATTTAGCAGTTGAAAAAAGAAGTGCAGTATCTATTGCAAGAAGACTTCAAGATCCACTTTCAGAACTAGTTAAAATACCTCCAGAAGGGATTGGAGTAGGTTTATATCAACATGATGTATCACAAAAAAATTTAAAAGAGAGTTTAGATTTTGTTGTTAGTAAAGCTGTAAATAGTGTTGGTGTAAATATAAATACAGCTTCTGCCTCAATTTTAAAATATATTTCAGGTATAACTAAAACTCATATTTCTAAATTAATTGAAAAAAGAGATTTAAAAGGTGCTTTTAAATCTCGTGAGGAACTTAAAAGTATTTTAACTGGAAAGTCTTATGAACAAGCAATTGGATTTTTAAGAATACAAAATAAAGATAATATATTAGATTCTACAAGTATACATCCAGAAAGTTATGATGTAGCTTTAAAACTACTTAATAAATTAAATCTAGATTTATCTTTAGTTGGAAGTGAAGTTATAAAAGAAAAATTAGATGGTGTAGATATCAATTTGTTAAGTGAAGAACTTAATACAGATAGATACACTTTGTCTGATATAATAAAATCTTTAATAAGTCCACAACTTGATCCAAGAGATAATTATCCACAGCCAATACTTAAAAGTGATGTTTTAAATATTTCTGATTTAAGTGTTGGTATGGCTCTTGAAGGAACTGTTAGAAATGTAGTTGATTTTGGAGCATTTGTTGATATAGGACTTCACAATGATGGACTTATTCATATATCTAAGATGACTGATAAATATATAAAGCATCCATCTGAAATTTTAAAAGTAGGGGATATTATAAAGTGTTATGTTATAGATATTAATAAAGAAAAAGAAAAAGTTTCATTATCATTAAAAGAGGTGTAATATGAAAATAATTTTAATTTGTTTAATTTTACTACTTACTGGTTGTTTTGAAAATAGTGGAAATTTAAAAAATGAGTGTGTTAAATCTGATACGATTAATAACATATCTTATACAACAACTTATACTATTAATTTTAAACAAGATATAATTAGTGATGTTACTGTAAGTTATAAGTATAAAGGTGATAAATCATCACTTAATGTAATTAAAGAATCTATTACATCTAATGATACAGAAAAAAATTTAGATAAAAATATAATAGAAAATACTGATACCTCATATGAAGTTTTATATAAAATTAATTCATCTACTAATGATATAATTAAAAATAAATTTGGTATTAGTGAAAAAAGAAGTACTTTAGTTTCTTCTTTAAAAGAACAAGGTTTTACTTGTAAGTAGGAGGATTTATGAAAATATTAATAGTTTTATTAATTTTATTATCTGTAGGATGTAATAAAATAGATAATAAAGATAAAACAGATTTAACCGATAAGGCAGATGTAACTGATAAGTCAGATGATACATTATCTGATACACAAAAAATAATAGATGAATATAAAAATGCAAATTCAACAATTGAAGTTTCACTAAATAAAAATGCAAATGTTAAATATTTAGAAAAAGAAAAATTAATTGATTTTTTAAATAAAGAAACTGGTATAGTTTATTTAGGTTTCCCAACTTGTCCTTGGTGTAGAAATATACTTCCAGTTTTAATGGATTTTGCTTATAAAAATAATGTTAAATTATATTA
>CAQHJP010000021.1 GCA_948801035.1 uncultured Bacilli bacterium | reverse complement strand
ACTTACAAGAAAGTATCAAAGTATTTAGATGGTGATAACTACGAATTTTGGGAAACTTTATATAAAAAATTTGATGATAGTATATTTAGGGGCGAAAAAATTATCAATACAGGATATTCTAAACTTGATGTATTAAAAAAAGAAACTTTATATTTAAGTGATAATAACTATGAATTATTAAAAGAAAATATTAATAATTTAGATATTAATTTTACAAAATGTAATCTAATATATCTTTTAGATAAATTAAAATCAAAATATGACATTATGTATTTTTCTACTATAGCAAGTTGGTTATATAATTTATATACTACACATGCTACTTTAGGCTGTAATGAATTTATAAAATTGCTTAAGAATTTTTCTAAATATTTAAATCAAGATGGTATTATTTTAGCTAATTACTTTTATAGTGCTTTTGAATTTCAAAAACTTGAAATTGATAATAATGAAATCCAAGCAATTAAATTTGATGACAGAAGCGCATTAATATATAGAAAGTAGGGGTTATATGTTAGAAGATGATTTAAAATTTGCATTTAAAGTATTAAGTGGTAATTTAACTGAATTTAGTCGAATATACCCATTTACAAATGAAAATATTAAAGGTTGTTTTAATCATTTTGATTTTGATGGTAAAGATGTATTATCAGTACTAGCTTCATCTGATCAAGTATTTGATATATTTTTAAGAGGAGCTAATAAAATTGATACATTTGATATCAATCCTTTAACTAAATACTATTTTTATTTAAAAAAAGCTGCTGTTTTAGCTTTAGATAAAAAAACTTTTTTAAACTTTTTTAATAATACTTATGATACACATACTTTACTTTACGATAAAGATATATATTTAGAAATATCTAAATATTTAAGTGAGGAAGCTTTACTATTTTGGAATAAAATATTTAAATCTAATGATGTAGAAGTCAAAAAATTATTTTTACATAATACAATTCCTATACCAACACTTTCTCGTAATGTTTTATACTTAAATGAGTATGATTCATTACAACATAAAATTAAAAATTTTGATATTAATTTTGTAGCTTGTGATTTAAGATATATAGATACAATTTTAAATAATAGTTATGATATAATGTATCTATCGAATATTTTAAGTAGAATTGATTTAATCCCGCAAGTAAATATGGAATCTAGTTTAAAAAAAACAATAGTTAAAAAACTAATTATAGAAATTAATAAATTAGAAAAATATTTAAATTCTGATGGAAAGATATTAGTTAATTATTTTTTCGATAGCCTACAGGGAGCAATAGTAGAAAATAGTTTATCATCTTATAAAACATTTAATACTATTTATCTTGATCATAATGATAGTGCTTTATTAGTATACAAAAAATAAGGAGATAATTTATGCTTAATGAAGATATAAAACTTGCAATATCATTTATAACTGGAAACTTTGAAAGAGGATCAATGAATATATATCCATTTACTAATGAAGATATAAAAGGTTATTTTGATAATTTTGATTTTAAAGGTAAAGATGTTTTATCAGTACTAGCTTCATCCGATCAAGTTTTTGACATGTTTTTAAGAGGGGCCAAAAGTATTGATACATTTGATATTAATCCACTTACTAAATATTACTTTTACCTTAAAAAAGCTGCTATTTTAGCTCTAGACAAAAAAGATTTTATTAATTTTTTTAATCAAAATATAATAAGTGATAATGAATATGAGATAACTATAGATAATTACAATAAATTTAATAAAGACATATTTATGGAAATTTCTAAATATTTAAAAGGGGATAGTTATATATTTTGGAATACTTTGTTTGAAAACTTTAGTCCTGTTGAAATATCTAAAGAGCGTTTTTTATTTTCTTTTGATTATCATAATGAATGGAATTTAAAGATAAAAACACTATATTATAATAATTATTATAAGTTAAAAGCTAGAATAGGTGATTTAAAAATAACTTTTACAAAATGTGATGTAAAAGATTTACCAGAAAAATTAAATTCTAAATATGATATTATATATTTATCTAATACCATATTTTACGCATTTGCTGGATATAGATATAATCTTCAAAATGCCAAAATTGTAAAAGATTTCTTAGACTCACTTGCTTTAAAAATTAATAATCAAGGCGTGATACTTGCTGATTATTTATATGACTGGCCATTTGTAGAAGATTTAGTTATTACAAAATTTGAAAAAATTAAAACTTTAAATTTTCATAATGATTATGCACTTATTTATAGAAAGTAGGGAAAACTATGGTTAATGAGGACATAGAACTTGCCAAAGAAATTATTAATTTAAGACATATTAGTAATAGATATGAAGAAAATTTTAATTGTATATATCCTTTTACTAATGAAAAAATTAAAATTTATTTTGACCAATTTGATTTTAAAGGTAAAGATGTATTATCAGTACTAGCAAGTTCTGATCAAGTTTTTGACATGTTTTTAAGAGGAGCTAAAAGTATTGATACATTTGATCCACTTACTAAATACTATTTTAATTTAAAAAAAGCTGCTATTTTAGCTTTAGATTATAATTCATTTATACAATTTTTTGATAATTACTATATAGAACGCATTATTATGGATGAAAAGGCATATAGCAAAAGCACTTTTATAGAAATATCTAAATATTTAAAAGGTGATTGTTATATATTTTGGAATACTTTATTTGATAATTATTCTCCTTGCAAATTACATAAATTATTTTATAAATGCCATACCGATTTTCAACGTGAACATGAATTAATTAAATCAGAATATATTTTGTATTTTGATAAAAAGTATTATACTAAACTGCAAAATAATATAAGTACATTTGATATAAATTTTATAAATTACGATTTAAGAGATATATCAGATATATTAAATAAAAAATATGACATTATGTATTTATCTAATATTTTAGATAGATTAAATACATTTTTACCTTCAAATGAATATAAAAATGAAAAAAGAACTCAATATTTTATATGTTTTTTAAAAAAATTAGGGCAATATTTAAAAAAAGATGGTACAATATTAGTTAATTATTTTTATGATAATTATTCAGGAAAAACTTGCATGAAAAATATTGAAAATTCAAAAGAATTTGAAAAATTTACAAACATAATACTTAATGATAATAGTAGTATGTTAGTTTATAAAAAATAAGGGGGATTTATATGTTAAATGATGACATTCAAGAAGCACAAAAATTGCTTACTGCTTACTATATAGGCATGGGTATAAAATTTAAAACTATATATCCATTTACTAATGAAGATATAAAAGGGTATTTTGATCATTTTGACTTTAAAGGCAAAGATGTTTTAACTGTTCTAGCATCATCTGATCAAGTTTTTGATATGTTTTTAAGAGGAGCTAAGTCTATATCTACATTTGATAAAAATCCACTTTCCAAATATTATTTTTATCTTAAAAAAGCTGCTGTTTTAGCATTAGAAAAAAAAGATTTTATTAAGTTTTTTAATCATCATATTTTATCAAATGATGGTCGAATAATTTATAATTATTATACATTTGATAAAGATATGTTTAAAGAAATTTGCAAATATTTAAAAGGCAATTCATATGTTTTTTGGAATACTTTATACGAAATATTTGCTCCTGAAGATATTTCTAAAGAGCAATTTTTATTAGATTTTGATTATCATAATGAATTTAATTTAATAAATCAAACTTTATATTTTTCAGAAGATAATTTTGAAATATTAAAAAGTAAAATAAATTCTTTAAAAATTACATTTAAAAAGTGTGACATAACAGATTTACCAACATCTTTAAATAAAATGTTTGATATAATATATCTTTCTAATATAATGAGATTTTCACATGGTGTACCTAATGATATTTCTAGTTTTTCTATACATAGGTTTATTGATTTTTTAAATGATTTATCAAAACACTTAAATGATGATGGAAATATATTAGCTTGCTATTGTTACCAACATTATATACTACCTTTTATGGAAGAATTAAGATTAACTGGTAACTCTAAAATTAAAAGTATAACCTTTAACGATTCAACAGCTATAGTATATAAGAAGTAGGGGATAAATATGGTTTATAATGATATAAAACTTGCAATAAATACTATTAAAGATAATACAAAATTAAAAAAACATTTTATTTATATATATATATTTACAAATGAAAATATTAAAGCTTGCTTTAATCATTTTGATTTTAAAAATAAAGATGTTCTATCAGTGCTAGCTTCATCTGATCAAGTTTTTGATATGTTTCTAAGAGGGGCAAAAAGTATTGATACATTTGATATTAATCCTTTATGTAAATATTATTTTGCTTTAAAAAAAGCTGCTATTTTAGCTTTAGATAGAGCTGACTTTATTAATTTTTTTTCATATAGTAATCCTAATTTTTTAAATGATTTTATCTTTAAAGAAATTTCTAAAAATTTAAAGAATGATAACTATATTTTTTGGGAAACTTTATTTAATCATAAAAATAAAGATGATTTATATCGTTTATTTGAACTAGATTTAGCAAACCAAACTCTTTATTTGTCTGATAATGAAAATTACAAATTATTACAAAGTAAAATTAATTTACTTAGTGTTAGGTTTACTAATTGCGATATTTATGATTTAATAAATATTTTAGATAATAAATATGATATTATTTACTTATCAAATATTTTAGGCAGACTTGGATTTAAATCTAATTTTTTAAATAACGAAAGCATGAATAATTTTATATCATTTTTAAATAGTTTATCTAAATATCTTAAAGACAATGGTGAAATAATAGCTAATTATTTTTACATATATTCACAACTTTTAGAAACACTTAAAATTTTAAGAAAAAATAACATAGATGTATCATATTTTGAAAAAATAAAATTTCAAAATGATGAAATAAATAAAGCTGGAGCTTTAATTTATAGAAAGTAGGAAAGATAGTATGTTAGAAGATGATATAAAACGCGCACTAAACATTATTGCAGGTAATAGGGCAACTGTTTTTGATCAAATATATTCTTTTACAAATGAAAATATTAAAGGTTGTTTTAATCATTTTGATTTTAAAAATAAAGATGTTCTATCAGTGCTAGCTTCATCTGATCAAGTTTTTGATATGTTTTTAAGAGGAGCTAATAAAATTGACACATTTGATATTAATCCCCTAACTAAATACTATTTTTATTTAAAAAAAGTCGGTATAAAAACTTTTACAAAACGTGAATTTGTTAGTTTTTTCTCATGTGATAATTCTAAATTTTTTGATAAAGATATGTTTAGTGAAATAGCAAAATATTTAAAAGGAGATAGTTACATATTTTGGAATACTTTATTTGATCATTATTATAGCGGAAAAATTTTTTACGAATTATCCAATTTGTTTATATTTGAATATATACCCAAAATTCCTTATTTATCAGATTGTAAAAAATATGAATTATTGCAAAGAAAAATCGATTTACTTGATGTTAAATTTATAAATTGTGATATATATGATTTAATAAATATTTTAGATAATAAATATGATATTATATATCTATCAAATATTTTAGGTAGACTTGGACTTAGACCTTATTATTTTAGTTGGGAAGGCAAGGAGATAGTAGAAAAAATGTTACCTTTTTTACAAAAATTATCTGAATTTCTTAAAGATGATGGTGAAATTATTGCTAATTATTTTTATAAATACTCTCAAGTTACACAAATGCTAAAGAGTTTTAAAAATAGTAGTATAAATACATCACATTTCGAAAAAATTAAATTTAAACATGGTAAACACATATATGAAGATGATAATACATATGCAGGTGAATTAATTTATAGAAAGTAGGGGATACTATGCTTGATAATGATATAAAACTTGCAATAAAAACATTAAATACAGATTCAGAAAAAAATCTTGTATATCCATTTACTAATGAAGATATAAAAGGGTATCTTGATAATTTTGATTTTGAGGGTAAAGATGTTTTATCAGTACTAGCTTCATCCGATCAAGTTTTTGATATATTTTTAAGAGGAGCTAATAAAATTGACACATTTGATATTAATCCCCTAACTAAATACTATTTTTATTTAAAAAAAGCTGGTATAAAAACTCTTACAAGACGTGAATTTTTAAAATTTTTTAATATGTACGTTACGAAACCGTATGTTAGAAAGGGCATTAATTATCTAGCTTATGAAAAAGCAATATATAAAAAAATATCAGAATGTTTAGAAGGGGATTATCTCTCATTTTGGAATACAATATATAGTGAATTTAGTGGAAAAGATTTTCCTTATGATTTTTACGATTCAGAACATTTTGCTCCTGGTGTTTTAAAGCATAATACTCTTTATTTATCTGATTCAAACTATAATGAATTAAAAAATAATATAGATAAATTAGAATTAAACTTTACAAATTGTAATTTAAAAAATCTAATTAATCAATTAAAATCAAAATATGATGTTATGTACTTATCTAATATACCAAGATGGATGTTTGACTTAGATGAGAGTGCTGATACATTATTTAAAATAATAAAAAGCGATAATATAAGATTTGTAAACATGTTAAGAAAATTAAGTAAAAATTTAAATAAAAATGGTGTTATTCTAGCAAACTATTGTTATAGCTGTAGTGAGGCAAATGATTTAGAAAGAGTTTTAAATAATAGAAAAATTAAGTCTATTAATTTTAAAGAAACTGGAGCTATTATATATAAAAAATAAATTCATATTTTTATAATAAAATATATATATTTATATTGGTGAATAATATGAATAATATACCTTTAGCTTTTATTCTTACTATATTTGCAGGAATGTCTACTATGATAGGAAGTATTTTAGTATTTTTAAAAAATGATTCTAAAAAAATAATAATAATGTCGCTTGCTTTTGCAGCAGGAGTAATGATTACTGTATCATTTACTGATTTAATTAAGGAATCATATTTATTATTAAATAATTATTTGTTATTTCCAAGAATTTTATTTATTTTAATATTTATAACAATCGGAATAATACTATCTATGATGATAGATAAATATTTACCCACAAAAGAAAATAGTAATTTATATAGGGTAGGGGTAATATCAATGCTTGCAATAATACTTCATAATATACCAGAAGGAATTGCAACATTTATGGCAGCAAATAGTAATATAAGCCTTGGAATATCACTTGCTGTAGCAATAGCACTTCATAATATACCAGAAGGTATTAGTATATCAATTCCAATATTTCATTCTACTAAAAGTAAGAAAAAAGCATTATTATACACATTTATATCAGGTATATCAGAGCCATTTGGGGCATTAATAACATACTTATTTTTATCACCTTTTATAAATGATACAATCATGGGGTTTTTATTTAGTATAATAGCAGGAATAATGATTCAAATTTCAATTTATGAACTAATTCCAACAAGTTTATCATATAATAATAAAAAACTTACAATTATAGGATTTATAGTAGGGTGTATATTTATGCTTATAAATAGTATATTTTTTTAATCAAAGTAAAAGAAAAAAGACATTAAATCGTCTTTTTTTGGGTTATTTTGCATCATAGTTTTTAGCATTTGAGCTTTTACTAGA
>CAQHJP010000020.1 GCA_948801035.1 uncultured Bacilli bacterium | reverse complement strand
AATCATGACTATGATACTCCATTTTATTATGTGGCTTTAAAGTAACAAGAATTGTTAAACTTTCATCTTGGATATCAATAACACGATAACTTCCCCATGATTTTTCTGTAAACATTACTTGTTGATCTATTTTTTCTACATATGGTTTAATATAACTAGACTCTCTTTTATCAGTAACTAATATTCCATCTGAACTAGCAGCGATAATTGCATTTTTAACTCCCATGCATAAGATAGGAATATTTAATTCATTTATTATATTTGTATTTTCAGAGTTATCATCTAAAATGCCATTACCTAAAATATCATCATCAATTGCTTCTGTTAGCGTATTCCATGTGCCTAAATCTTTCCACATGCCATCATACTTAATTACTTGAATCTTTTCTTCTTTTTCAACTACTGCAGAATCAAAACTTATTTTTTCTAGATTTTCGTATTTGCTATATAAGTCATAATAATCCTCAAAATCTATTAATTTGTGTGCAATATTTAAAATATAGCTTACTTTAAGAGCAAATACACCAGCATTCCATAGTGCATTTGACTCTATATATTTTAAAGCATCATCCATATTTGGTTTTTCTTTAAACATTTTAACTTTACTAATTTCTTTATCACTTTCTGGAATAATATAACCATATTTTTCACTTGGATAAGTAGGTTTAATTCCTATTAAAGATATATTACAGTTAGAATCTTTAGCAACATTATATAGTTTTTCTAATTTAGAAAAATAACTGTCATCAACATATGGATCTACAGGAGAAAAAACTATAACCTCGTCTAAATCTACTTTTTTTAAATCTCTTAAATAAGATGCTGCAAGTACTATAGCACCAAATGTATCTTTTGAACATGGTTCTATTGAAAGATCAACATCCAAACCAAGTTGATTTTTAATTGCAGATACTTGTGATTTAGATGTAGCTATAGTAATTACTGCATTACTATTTAATTTTTTGATATTATTATACATACGCTCTAACATTGATTCATAAGTACCATCTTCTTTTTTAAATACTTTTATAAATTGTTTAGAACGTACATCATTTGAAAGAGGCCATAATCTTTTCCCAGAACCTCCTGATAATAAAACTATGTTCATATTTTTAAATTCCTCCAAAATCTTTATTATATACGAGTTAATTATATCATATATAGTATAGAAAATAAACTTTTTTAACTCTTATATTTATATTAACTTTGTTATTTTATTTTTTAAATATAACCATATTTTACATATAAAAATAAGAAAAATAGTTGATAGAAAAAAAGTAATAAATGCTATTAAAGTTTCAGTTTTAATCATATTTGTTAAAATTAATAATTTCTGAATTATTCTATATATTAAAAAATGCATAATATAGAATATAACTGAATTTTGACCACAAAAATTCAACATTTTATTTTCTTCTAAAACTTTACCAAAAAATGTAATAATAAATAATCCTAAAATAGAGGTTAATATAAAAATTAAGAAATATCCGTAATTATTTATATACATTAGTACTGGAGCATTTAATAAAGCAAGTATAATAAAAATAGTAATGATATATATTAGATTTTCTTTAATAAATAAAAATAATTTTGAAGATAAAATTTTATCTTTATATACAAAACCAATAACATAAAAAAGGAAAGAAGTAGGTATGATTACAATGAAATTTGTAGAATTTTTAAATATAATAGAAGAAAATAAAGCACTTAAAAAACTTAAAATTATAATAATTATATAATTTTTTCTATTTTTTAAATTTATTAATTTAGAAATAATTATAAATAAAATTTCAGTAATTAATAATACCCAAAAAAACCAACCAAAAAAATTTCCAAGACTTATATTAGTAATACTATTAGATTTAAAAAAATTAATAACAATATCATATAGCGTGTAAATAATACCATATATAATTATATATTTTAACATCTTTTTTATTTTATAAAATAAATATTTAAACATATTTTGGTCTAAGTTATAAAAATCTTTTGCCAGTAATCCAGACAATATAAAAAATAAAGGCATATGAAAAGCTAATATGCATTTATTTAAATTATTATCGACACAGCCAATACTATGTCCTAAAATTACTAAAAGAATTGCAATTCCTCGCATTACATCTATTTGTTTATTTCTAACTTTTTGCACTGCGCACCGCTTTCATCTTCAATTTAATTTTATCTGCATAATATAATATTATTTCATTTTTTAATATAATTTCTATAATAAAATAACTAATTACACTCATTAAAATAATTAAAGTAGTAGTTAAAACTAGCCCTGTAAATATTTTTTTTACCAAAAAACTAATTAATAAAATCGTTGAACTTCCTATTAAACTTTTTATAAAAACACTAAAAAAACTATTCAATTTTATTATTTTTTTAGTTTCATATTTACAATATATAAATGCTATTGCCTCAGCAATTATTGTAGTTATTGCTGCTGCATTTTCTTTCCAAAAGGGAATTAATAATAAATTTAAAACTATATTTACAATGGCGCTAATGATAGTTATTTTAAGTACTTTTTTTTCTTGTTTTAAAGGAACTAACATAGCTTGTCCCCAAAAATAAGCTCCTAAGCAAACAAATATAGCGATACTAAGTAAAGCTAGTGAAGAAGAAGCAGGTAAGTAGTTCGTATCAGAAACAATTAAAATAATTTCCTTTCGAAGCGTTATAATTCCTACAACAGCAGGAATTACAAATGTAAGTAATGTTTTATATATATCTTCTGCTGTACTTTTAAATTCTTCTTTTTTACTTTGTGCAAGTAAAGCTGAAAACCTTGGAATAGAGACAACTACAATAGCAGCTAATAAACTTTTTATAATTGTGTATATTTTTGTAGATACTGAATAAAGACCAACATAAGTATCATTTGTTAAAAAACCCAAAATAGTTATATCTGAATTTACATAAATAGTGATAGCTATCGTTGTTGCAAATAAAACTAAAATAGGTTTGATATGTTTTTTTAAATTCATTTTTTTAGTAATAGAAATATGACAATATTTTCTTGAAAAAAACAAATTGAAAATATTAGCACCAACACTTGCTAAAACAGATATAATTGTATAAATATATAAATCGCTATTTGTATTAACAAACAAAAACAATAAAATCAAACTTAACAATTGAAATAAAATACTTCTAATAGTTATAAATTTATAATCTTCATAAATAGAATAAATCCATTCTATTCCAATGGTTGTAAAAGCAATTTGTACCGATAAAATGTATAGTAAAATTGAATAATCTTGAAACTTAGGTACAAGAAATATAAGTAGGAATAATAATAAATAAGAAAAAACTGTAGAAATAAAATTAATGGTAAATATTTGACTACAAAATTGATTTAATTTTTCTTTATCATCTCGAATTCTAGCACCTTCTCGAATAGCATATGTACTTATTCCTAAACCTGCTAATAGAACAAAGTAGCTAATAATTGAATTTGCAAAATTGTATTTACCAATATTTTCAACACCTAAAATCTTAGAAACATAAGGAAATGTAATAAGTGGAAATAAAACACCTAATAAGCCCTTAATTCCATTTAAAATCATATTTATTTTAATTGATTTTGTTTTCATATTAATTTCCTTTCTATATTATTTTATAAATTTATTAATTCATCCGCTAGTTTCATAGCTAAATCAACAGTTACATCAGAATTATAATGTTCGTGTTCACCCCATCTACCTAATCCATAAACATTATTTTGCCTACACCAATCTAATAACTGTCTCATTATATTAGGCTTATCTATTGTATTAAGTGGATACGCATATTTATTTAAGTATTTAAAATTATCATTTTCATCTTTCATATGTAATCTTTCTGAATTTGTTTCAGTCCAATAACCACAACTTCCTGGACAAAAATTATGTCTAACTAGTATTCTATGATAAGGAAGTCGCAAATCTGGATAATAAATCCAATGAGCTTTTGTATCTAAGTTTTTACTAAAGTATTCAGTTTCTATTGAACTATATTTTAACTTTTTTATACTTTCTTTTATATCATTTGGCATTCCTATTATTTCATCAAATTCTAACCAAGGAATTGTAGTTATAATATAATCTGCTTGATACTTGTTATTATCACTAGTAGTTACAGTTTTTGTATTAAAATCAATCAAACTTACTGATTTATTATATAAAATATTGTCTTTAATATTATTAGCCATTCTAAGCCAAAGCTCTCCGTATCCATATTTTTTAGGATAATAAAATTTAGCATGTCCAGGTTGAGTACCATAAGCTTTTTTTGTTAAACAAGAAAGTAATGTTTCTTCAAAACTAACATTAGGAAGTTTATTAAGCCAGTATGTGCCTAAATCATCTAATTGTTTATTAAACATCTTTTGATTATATGGAATCATATAATCTTCTGCAATTTTATCTCCTAATTTCCAATATATCCATTCTGTAAATTTTTCTGGCATTGGTTTATTAGTATTACACCCAGCAACTGCTATTGATTTTAAATACTTTACTTGATCTTCTAAATTCATTTGAAAAATATTAGCCTCAATTGGATGATTAATCACATTATCATTTACTACTATTTTACTATCCCTTTCGTATAAATCCCATTCATCCATCGGCATAAATTTAAATAAAAATTCATTAACATGTGGCCTTCTTACATCTAAAAAATGCCCACCACCAATATCAAATGGTGAATTATCCACTATAGTTGATCTACATAAACCTCCTGCTTCGCTTTCTTTTTCAAGTACTAAAAAGTCATTTATTCCCATTTCTTTTAATTTATTTGCAAAAGTAAGTCCAGCGGGCCCTGCACCTAATATTAAGTATTTCATTTTACTTCTCCTTAATAATATTTTCAAATATTTCTAACATTTTACTACTATATAAATTATCCCAACTAAATTCTTTTACTATATTGTAAGCATTATCAGATATTTTTTCATAATATGTAGCATCATTTTTTAATTTCATTATCTTATCATAAACTTCATCTACATTTTCTGGGTCTACTATAATAGAATTCTCATCATTATCTAACAGTTCAATAGCCCCTACACTATTTGAAACTATAACAGGTAAGCCACAACTCATAGCTTCAAAAACCGCTAGCCCCCAACTTTGATTTATATTAATAAATAAAAATATATCTGCATTATTATGAAGTTCTACATATTTTCCCTCATCAACTTGTCCCCAAACTTTTATATATTCATTTAAGTTTAAATCATCTATCATGTTTTTAATAAAATTAGCATACTCTTTGTCCATATCTGTTGAACCCATTATATCTAAATGAACATCAATATTGTTTTTTACTAATTTTTCAACAACTTTAACTAAAGTTTCATAGTTTCTATATGGAAAAAAAACACCTGATGAGAATAAATTAATTTTTTTATTATCATGCATTTCAATATGCTTTTCTAAACTTTTATTTACATCCACACCACAATATAAAACGTGGGCACCACGGTTTAAACATTTTTTTACAACTTCTTTGTTTTTTGTTACATTAACTGTGATTTCATCAACATTTTTTGTAAAAAACTTATATAGCTTTCTATATAATTTATTTTTGATAGTATCATTTTTACCATTAGCATTTCCTACTAAAAAATATTGTGGCATATCATTTATTTGTAATACAACTTTTTTGTTTGCATGTTTTATAATATTTAGTATTGCAAATGAACAACAGTCATGTATATTAACAATATCAGAATCTGCAAGCAAATTTTTGATTATTTTCTTTTCAACTTTATGGTTATAAAGTTTAGTAACTATTTTATTTATAAATTTATCATTTTTTCTTTTTTTAAAATCTGGAGTAATAATATCAAAATCTGCAAATTCAGGATAAGTTTTATCTTTATCATAAATTCTTGTATATATTTTTACTTCATTATACTTACTTAAATACTGACATAGTCTAAGTGTTTGCTTATGAGTTCCACCTCTTATATTTAATTCATTGATTACAATTAATATTTTCATTTTGACCTTCCTTTACATCGACTATATGCCAATTTTTCATATATATATCTGTAGCATCCACTCCGTTTAAGTGCCATTTAGAAGGTGCTACTATTATCTTATCTTTGTTCTTTGCTAAATATTGTGCCCACCAACTAAATGAAGAATTTGACAATATAAAATGTTTACAACAATACATTAGTTTTAATTCCTCATAATCTTGATTGTCAAAATCAACATTTATTGTAGGATAATCAAATTTATAATTTTTTTTAATCCATTCATGATCCTCATGTGAGTTAGAAAAAATAAAAAATATAGGATTTTTAACATTTTTTGCAATATATTCCATAGCTTTTTTATAGTATTCATAATTGCAAATTTGAAGAGTTTTTGAATAGTGTGAATTTGTGTAATCTCCTCTTCTAATATGTAGACATACAGAATTAGATTCATTTATTTTTTTTAATATATCATTATTTTTTTTGCTGATATTTTTTGTTACTGTAAACTCTTTAATCAAATCACTTTTGTATTCATCAAAATATTTCCAAGATTGAAATGATCCACCTTTTATATAAAAATTTTTGTTTAATTGTAAATTAGGATAATATTTAAATGTTGATGGAGAATAGCATATATTTATTTTTTTAAAAAATTTAATTACATTTTCATCTTTTATATGTATTCTTCTAAAAACTCTAAGAAATTGTTTTTGTAAAAATCCTTTTATTTTAACAGATTTTATAGTTTTTAAATCCTTAATAATATTTATTGAACAATTTAGTGCATCAAGTGCAAAAAATCTTTTATCTTCATATTTATTATCCTGCATCGTTGCATATATAGTAGGTTCTAAATTATTTTTTTTAATTTGAGCATAAATGTATGCATATAAAAACATTTGATTACCTAAACCGCCAGTAAATACTACTTTTATCATTTTACTATCTCCTTTATGTTCTAAATTAATTTTCCCTCACTTATAAAATTATTTTGAAATAAACCAATTTTTTTCACCATTAAATTTTTTTTGTTTTTTTAATATTCTTCTTAAAAAATTTTCAATTCCAATTTTATTTAAAAATTCTAAATATCTTTCCTTTTTAAACATTTTATCAAAAAAACTATTAATTTCTTTCTCATCTATTCCATTTGAAATCGCAATTTTTTTACTTTCTTCTTTTGTTAATAAAGATTTTTTCTTACTTACTCCTCCAAGTCTAAACCAAGTACAATTATAATCAAAATATTTAAATTTTGCACCCTTTAAATACATTCTTGAAAGAAGTTCGAAATCCATAGCACATTTATATTCTAATTTAAAAGTCCCATATTTATCGTAAGACGATTTTTTTACAAATGTTGCTGGATGGCAAATAAACATATATTTTAAAATATCTTTTATTTCATTAATTGGTTTATATATATGATTATTACTATCATCGAAAATAATACCATTACCATAATAAACATCACAATCTGGAAATTTAGTAATAACTTCATTTAAATTTTTTAAAGTATCAATGTTTAAAAAATCATCTGAATTTATAATTCCTATTACATCTCCAGTTGCATACTTAATTCCTTTATTAAAAGCATC
>CAQHJP010000019.1 GCA_948801035.1 uncultured Bacilli bacterium | reverse complement strand
CCGTCATTTCCTTCAATAATTCTAATATCATGAACTGCAAAGCAATCATCTAATAAAATTGATGCTTTACCTCTCATTCTTGAATTTTCTTTTTCTTCTTTACGAACTGTAATTGATGTAATTTTCACTTACAACACTCCCTTCAAGTATCATTACAACTTAAGTATATAATATTTTTAACATATAAGTCAATACTAATAATCAATTTTTATTGTATTTGTTAAAACATCAGTATATGAAAAAGATTTTTTTGACTCGTTATTTTCTACTACAAAAATATTATCATAAAGTTCCTTAATAATAACATTATATTTTTCATATTTATTTCTTCCTAAATTATATTTTATAACTACTTCTTTTCCAATATAATTATTTAATTTTTCTCTTATAGCTGGTATCATAATCCTCCTTTATCTTGGGTATCCCACATACATAGTTCCCTTAGTTTTTACACCACCAATACCATTTTTACCATGTTTAGTATTTTCTAATATGCTTTTTAAATCAATGTCAAAACTAGCATCAGAAAGACTCATTTTCGTAGCTATGATAGCAGGATCTAGCGCATGTATATTTATTCTTTTTGGACTAGATGCAAAGTTAGCACCTGCTTTTATTAACTCCTCATAATCAGACTGACAAGCTCCCGCTATTATAATTAATTTATCATGGCTTTTTTCAAATTTTCTAGCTTCTTTTACAGATAAAACAAAATTATTACTATTTTTATAAGCATTTAAATTATCTTTTTCACCCTTTTTTTTATAATAAGCATCATGTCCCGTAATTACTACTATATTAGGATTATATTCTTCTAACCAATCTCTAATATATAAATGAATATTTTCTTCATCTTCTTTAATTCCCATAGCCCAAATATTTGCTTCTTTATAATAATCTAGACATCTTTTTAAATAATCTTCATCACTATCTATATGAAGTATTTTACCTGGAATATAAAAGTAATCATCACGATTAAGTTCTACATTTGGTTTAATTCTTTCTAAAAATTCTAAATCTTCTTTATCTACACTATCAAACTTTTTTAAATCAGATAAATCACTATCAGCACATAATCTTATACTAGTTCCTTTTAAATATGCTGTATTATTTATAATATCAGTTATTATAAATATTGTATCATTATCATATGAGTTTCTAGTTACTATATCACCTATTTCAAAATTCAATATTATCACCCAATTAATTATATTAAAAATATTTATATTTAGAATAAAAAAAAAGGATTAAAATCCTCTATTTCTTAAAAATGCTGGAACTTCAGTATCATCATCGTCACTTGATTCACTAGACATATTCGTTTGATATGAATGAAGCGTTGGTTTTTCATCTTCAAAACCTGTTGCTATTACAGTAACTATTAATTCATCTGTTAAGTTTTCATTTATTACTGCACCAAATATAGTATTTATATCTGTATTAGCACTTTGTCTTATAACTTCGGCAGCTTCTTCTACTTCAAATAAAGTAAGATTAGCTCCTCCTGTTACATTAATAATTGCATCAGTAGCTCCTGATATACTAGTTTCTAAAAGTGGACTAGATACAGCTTGAAGTGCCGCTTCAGTAGCACGGCCTTCTCCTACACCCATACCAATACCAATTAATGCATTTCCTCTTTTTTCCATTACCGCTTTAACATCAGCAAAATCTAGATTTATTAAACCAGCTACTGCTATTAAATCAGAAATTGATTGTACACCACGACGAAGTACATTATCTACTTCTTTAAAACTTTCAGTTAAAGTAGTAGTTTTATCTATAATATCTTTTAATCTATCATTTGGTATAACAATTAATGTATCTACATGTTTTTTAAGTTCTTCAAGCCCTTCAACAGCATTTTGCATTCTCTTTTTACCTTCAAATGCAAATGGTTTAGTAACTATACCTACTGTAAGAGCACCTAAGCTTTGAGATATATCAGCTATAACTGGAGCAGCACCTGTTCCTGTTCCACCGCCCATACCGCAAGTTACAAATACCATATCAGAACCTTTTAAAGCTTCTTCTATTTCAGCTTTACTTTCTAAAGCGGCTTCCTTACCTATTTCAGGTTTAGCACCAGCTCCAAGACCATTAGTAAGTTCTGAGCCTATTTGAATTTTAACTGGGGCTAAAGAATTATTTAACACTTGTAAATCTGTGTTAGCAACTATAAAATCTACTCCTTTTACACCTGATTCAATCATTCTATTAACAGCGTTGCAACCACCGCCACCAACACCTATTACTTTTATTTTTGCAAGTTGATCCATTTCTAATCCAAACATTTTAGTCCTCCTCTTCGTCAAAGAAATATCCAAATACTTTACCTAACATAGAGTTATTTGACTCTTTCTTTGGTGTAGATAAAATTTCCATTTCTTCTTCTGTTATCATTGAATAATTTTTACCTTTAAGTTTTAACTTATCTATAAAATATATAATATTGCCGTATACAGACGAATATTTATTATTTCTTGCGCCTATTAAGCTTACATTACCTATTATAGCACACTTTCCTAACTTTTCGCGACAAATTTGATTAAAATTAATCATATTAGTTATTCCACCCGTTACAAATATTTGTTCCGGTTTACGTGGTGTTAAAGCATTTAATTCTTTATTTGCAAGAATTAATATTTCTTCAATTCTTGATTGTACTATTTCACTTATCTCATATTGATTAATAGTAATTTCTTCTCCTAATTTATTTTTAACTTTTCTCTCTTCACTTAAAGATGCTAAAGATTTATGAGGTAGTGCAAAAGTTTCTTTTAATTTTTTCGATGTAGTACTAGCTAATTTGTACATATATGATATATCATTATCAACATTCTTGCTTCCTATATTTAAAATACTATGTTTAACTATTATATCTTTGTTATATAGTGATACTTCTGTTTTTTCATGACCTATGTTAATAACTGCTGTAATAATTTCTTTTGTTTTATCGTTTTTATATGTATTAATATCTCCAATACATCCTAAAGATATGTCGACAACTTCAATACCTATTTCTGAAATTAATCCAACTACAGAATAAATATTATTTTTAGGAGTTGTAACAAGTACTGCCCTAGTTTTTAACTGTTTGCATGAAAGACCAAGTGGATTTTTAGTTACAACATCATCTGCTTGAAAATCAATTGGAATAATAGTAACCATTTCTCTTTTTTCTTCTAATGAGCCTTTCATTGCTTCTTGAAGTAAATTTACTATGTCAGTACCTTCCACTTTACCTAAAACATCAATACTACCATTTATAACAGTAAAATTTGCATAATAACTAGGAATTATTGCTACAGTCTTTTTAAGTTTAAAACCAAGCATTTTTTCAGCTTCTATAAAAGCCTGTTTTATACATATTTTAGCTTGTTCATAATCCGTAATAAGACCTTTTTTAATCCCACGTGAGTCCACAACTGAAGTTGCTAGTAAATTATTTTTGCCTCTTAAATATTCACATACCATAACTTTTATAGTATCTGAACCAATATCTATACTAGTATATATATGTCTCACGCTATTCACCTACCTTATATAATTATACAATATTTTTAACATATTGAAAAGATTATTGTGATATTATTTCAAAATTATTTCCATAATCTAAATAAAGTATTCCTTTTTCATTTGGCAAATTTTCAATTATAGTTAAATATTTATTAAGTTTATAAAATGTTGATATGTTAATATAAACATAATTTCCATCTTTCATAAGTAGTAAAAATCTATTATCATCTACTTCATTTGGACTAAATTTAATTTCTGAAATTCTATTTATTACACTTTCATCTAATTTAGACATTTCTTTAATAAAATCACTATAATATGAATCTGTTATATGATTCAAAAGTGTTGGGATAGGATATTTAATATCTGATAAATATCCATTTTCATAAACAGTTTTACCACTTTCCAAGTAATAAAATAATGATCTATTTTCTATAATTTCAATATAAACTTTACTAAGTCCTATTTTTTTTACATCTGCTTTTAAAATTAAATTATTATTTTCTAACTCTTTTTTAATTTTGCTACTAGTATTTATAAGTGACTTAGGATAAGTTTTAATACTAGTAGAGTCTATAATATCTTGATCTTTTAAATAATTATTCCCACTAATTATTATATTTTTTATCTTAATATTAAATAAAATTACTAAAATTAATACAAATAAAAAAGCACAAAAAAGAAAAATAAGTATACGACCTTTTTTTAGCTTTATTTTCTTTTTCTTTTTCATAAATTCCTCTTATTCTACTATTTCTTGTTCAAGTATTAATTCAATATTATATTTTTCATATACATTTTTCTTAATTTCATTAATTAATTTTTTAATATCACTACTTGTTGCCCCACCTGTATTTATTATAAAATTGGCATGCTTTTCACTAACAGTAGCTCCATTTATACTTTTTCCTTTATATCCAATGCTTTCAATTAATCTTCCTGCATAGTCATCCACAGGATTTCTAAACACACTTCCTGCTGATGGATATTCTAAAGGTTGGGATATTAATCTTCTTTGCTTTCTATCTTCTATTATGCTTAAAATAGTATCCCTATCTCCATGTTTTAAAACAATTTTAGCACCAATACATATGTAATTAGGATTATTTTTTAAAAAACTTGTTCTATAATGAAAATCCATATCTTTATTATAAATAGTTTTTATATTTAAATTATCATCTATAACATAAACTTCACTTACAATATAACCCATATCAGATTTGTAAGCACCCGCATTCATGAATATAGCTCCACCAACAGTACCTGGTATACCTGATGCAAATTCTAAGCCTGTAAGACCTAATTTAGCTGTTTTATAAGATAATCTAACTAAATTATATCCAGAACCAACAGTTACTATAGTATCATTTATTTTTAAGTCATCAAGTTTACTTAGCTTTATAATAATACCATCATATAAAGTATCACTAAAAATCACATTAGAGCCATTACCTAATACTTTATATTTTATATTATTTTCTTTTATAAATTTAAGTAGTTTAATTAAACATTCTAAATTATCAGGAATAACTAAAGCAAGAGCACACCCTCCAACTTTATAAGTTGTATAATCACTCATTGAAGGTTTTGAAATAACTTTTCCTATTTTTAGTTTTTTTAATTTTTCTATCATAATTACTTCCCATCTATTAACTTTCTTATATTTTCATAAATTATTGTAGCACTATTATTAACTTGCATATGCCTCAAATTAGACTTAATTTCATTAATTTTTTTATCATCATTTATAAGCATATCAATATTTCTTACTAATATATCTGTTTTTAAATCTTTTTCTTCTATTAAAATACATGCATTTTCATTTACTAAATCCATAGCATTTTTAAATTGATGATTATTTGGTACATAAGGAGATGGAATTAATATACTTGGAATTTCAAGACTAATTATTTCGCTTAAAGTAGAAGCACCTGCGCGTGATACTAAAATATCTGTTTTTTTCATTATTCTAGACATTTTTTCTATATATGGAACTACTACTACATTAGATGGAAATTTAATTTTACTTATATTTTCATAATCAGATTTTCCTGTTACAAAAAGTATTTCATATGATTTGTTGTTAAACAAAGACATAGTTTTTATTAAAAAATCATTTACTCTACTAGCTCCTAATGAACCCATAACAATTAAAACCAGTTTTTTATTTTCACTTAAATTAAATTCTTTTTTTAAACATGCAGGTGTATTAATAGCATCTTCACTACAAGGATTCCCACAAAATAAAACTTTTGCACCATTAAATTCATTTTTACTACTTAGAAAAGATATACCTATCAAATCTGCATAATTAGATAAATATTTATTAGAAGCACCTGGAATACTATTTTGTTCATGTATAAAAGTTTTATATCCTAACTTTTTAGCTGTTTTAATAACTGGAAGCGTAACATAACCACCTACTCCAATTACTATATCAGGATCAAATTCACTTATTAATTTACGACACTTTTTTAAAGATTTTAATAAACATGCAGCTACTTTAAAATTTTTAGATAAATGTTTCCTATCAAAGCCATATATTTCAATTGACTCAAATGGAATATCATACTTTGGAATTATATCTTTTTCCATTCTATTATGTGTACCTATATATAAAAATTCTGAGGAAGGTTCTTCTTTTTTTATTTTATTTATAATTGCTAAAGCGGGATAAATATGTCCACCAGTACCTCCTGCAGTTATTATAACTCTCATTTTACCACCTAACCTATTATACCATAATTATATGTTTTTTTAAAATCTTTAATTCTACAAAAAACTAGCTTTTTTTAATTTGGCTAGCTTTATTTATTATATTATTTCCATATTTAGACTTAAGTTTATCTAAAAGTGGATCAATTTCTTTTTCTTCAGTGTCAAATAGTGACTTTTGATATACCAAATTATCACTTAATTTATCAAGTCTTATTCCAATTAATCTAATATCTTCACCACTATACATTTCATCTAAAATTTCTTTAGAATATTCATATATTTTTGAAGTTTGATTTGTAGGATTTACTAATTTCTTTTGATGAGTTTTTCTTTTAAAATAATTATCTTTAAGTATTACGCAAATTACCCTTGCATATTTTTTTTCTTTTCTAAGTCTTGATGAAACATTATCAGCTATATCCATTAAGTATTTATAAAGTACATCCTTAGAAGATACATCAGTAGATAAAGTTATCTCACTGCTTATTCCTTTAGGTTCATATTTAGTACTATCAACTATACTATCATCAATTCCTTTAGCAGAATTTATTAAATATATAGCCTGATTTTTAAAAAATTTATATAAATAGTTAACATCAGAATTAGCTAAATCACCTATCGTTTTAATATTTAAATTTTCTAGTTTTAAAGCTGTTTTTTTACCAACACCAAATAAATCACCAACTTTTAAAGGATACATTTTATCCTCTACTTCATAGTCATATAAAGTATGAACTTTATTTGGTTTTTCAAAATCACTTGCCATTTTAGCACATAATTTATTGTTAGCAATTCCTATATTTACAGTAAACCCTAATGTTGAGGATATTTCTTTTTGTATTTTTAAAGCAAATAAATATGGATCACCATATAAATTTTTTACTTTACCATAATCAAGATAACACTCATCAATAGACGCTACTTCTATATCTGGGGTATATTTACTTAATAACTCAAATAATTTATTACTCATCTGGCTATAAAAATTATAATCAGGTGGATAAACTTTTAAATTAGGACATTTCTTTTTTGCCGAATATAAAGTTTCCGATGTATATATATTTAATTTTTTACACATATTTGATTTAGCAAGAACTATACCTTTTCTAGCCTTAGGATCTCCTCCTATAACAGCATAAGAAGATCTTATATCATACTTATAACCTTTTTTAAGTAAACTAACAGCTGTCCATGATAAAAAGGCATTATTAACATCTATATGAAATATTATATTCATATAATCACCCTAAATAAATTTTAACAAAAATAAATTATTAAGTAAATAAAAAACACGAAAGAATATTCGTGTTTTAACAATTTTATTCATAAGTATGAATGTATTGATGATATGTTACATCGTATTTTATCTTAACACA
>CAQHJP010000018.1 GCA_948801035.1 uncultured Bacilli bacterium | reverse complement strand
AAAAAAATAAAACTTGTAGAATTAAATAAAAATATAGAAAAACAAGAAAAACTTATAAATGATCTAATAAAAGATTATCAATGTGATTTAATTTCTAAAGAAGATTTTGAAGATTTTCATAAAGAATATTTATTTGAATTAAATAATCTTAGATTATCAAGAGAGGAATTAGAAGAAGAAAAAATAAATAAATTTAATCTTGATTGGTTAAATGATTTAAAATCATTGGATAAGATAACTACTATAACCAAAAGTGTAGTTGATGAATTTATTAATAACATATATATTTGTGAAGATAAGAATATAAAAATAGAATTTAAGTATAATGAGCAATATAATGAAGCTATTAGGTATCTGAATTCTACTAAAATATGATATAATAGTAAAGTGAATTGTCTTTAAAAAAGGATGTGAATTTATGACAAATTATAATGAAAATGAAAAGTTACGAAAAACCGATATCAATTGGTATCCTGGACATATGGCAAAAACTAAACGTCTTGTAAAAGAACAATTAGATTTAATTGATTTAGTTTATGAATTAATTGATTCAAGAATACCATATTCTTCAAAAATTAAAGATATTGATGAAATTATCAAAAATAAGCCTAGAATTCTTATTTTTACCAAATATGATTTATGTGATAAACAAGAAACTGATAAATGGATTAATTACTATAGTAAATTAGGATTTAAAATCATTAAAATGGATAATACTAATTCAAATATAAAACAATTGTTAAAGCTAACTGATGAATTAATGGAAAGTATCAATAAAAAACGTGAAGAAAAGGGTATGATAAAAAGAAAAACTAGGGTGCTTATAATTGGAATACCTAATGTTGGAAAATCTACTTTATTAAATAAACTTGTAAATAAAAAAGTTGCTAATGTTGGAAATAAACCTGGTATTACAAAACAATTAAATTGGATTAGAATTAATAATAATATTGAGCTTTTAGATACTCCGGGTATTTTGTGGCCAAAATTTGATGATGAAAAAATAGCTTTTAATTTAGCTAGTCTAACAGCAATTAAAGAGGAAGTACTACCCCTTTTTGATGTATGTGAGTATATATTAAATACTTTATATAAATACTATCCTAAAATATTAAAAGAAAGATATGGCATTGATTATATTGATGATGATATAGTAGAAACAATGGATAAAATCGGTAAAAAAAGAGGCGCTTTAATAAAAGGTGGCGAAATTGATTATGATAAAGTTATTAATATTATTTTAAATGATATTAAAGGTGAAAACTTTAAAAATATTACATTTGATAGGATTGAAGAATATGAATAAAAATATACTTACGCTAGCATATATAGGAGATAGTGTTTTTGAACTTTATATACGTAATTATTTAATTAATATATATTCAAAAGTAAATACTATACAAAAACAAGCTATCAAAATAGTAAGTGCTAAAGGTCAAGATGAATTAATAAAAAAATTATTAGAAAAAAATATATTAAATAAAGAAGAAATTGATATATTTAATAGAGGCAGAAACGCTAAGTGTGCACATCATCCTAAAAATACTGATATTATTACATATAAATATGCAACAGGTTTTGAAGCGCTAATAGGTTATTTATATTTAGAAAATAAAAAAAGATTAGATGAGATTTTAAGTTTTTGTTTGGAGGAAATAAAATGTATGTATACGGAAAAAATGTAGCAAAGGATATAAATCAAGAAATTATACGTGCTTATGTAGATAAAAAATTTAATGAAAAAGACATATTAAATAAGATAAAAGCGCCTATAATTTATGTTGATAAAAAGAAATTAGATCAAATGGTAGATGGATCACATCAAGGTATAGTATTAGAAATTAAGGATTATAATTATGCTTTAATTGATGATTTAAATAGTGATATAATAGTAATGCTTGATCATATATCTGATCCACATAACATGGGAGCTATAATTAGGTCTTGTGAAGCAGCAGGAATTAGTGATATAATTATACCTAAGGATAGAAGCATTAGTGTAAATGGCACTGTTATGAAAACATCAGCAGGATGTCTAGACAGAGTTAAAATTGCAAAAGTAACTAATTTGGTAAACACAATCAAAATGTTAAAAGATAAAGGATATTGGATAATTGGGACTGATATAAAAGGTACTGATTATAAAGATATAGATTATAGTGGCAAAATTGTAATAATAATTGGAAATGAAGGAATGGGTATGTCAAAATTAGTTAAGTCTTCATGTGATTTTATTGCTACAATTCCAATGAAGGGCTCTGTAAATAGTTTAAATGCATCTGTAGCAGCAGGTATTATTTTGTTTGAAGCAAGGAGATAAAATGAATTACAAAGAATTTAATGATTATGAACTTTTAGATCAAATTTATAGTTGTAGTGAAGAAGCAAATGAAATATTATTATATAAATATAGGCCTTTAATAGTTTCTTTAGCTAAAAAGTATATTAAAAACTCTAAAGGTGGCTTTGATTTGAATGATTTTATACAAGAAGGATTGCTCGCCCTTAACGATGCAATAAATAGTTTTAGAGATGAATTAGATGCAAATTTTGGAACATATGCAAAACTTTGTATAGAAAGAAAAATGAACAATTTAATAAAAAGCTCTAAAACTTATAAAAACAAAATATTAAATGAATATGTATCTTTAGAAGATGATTTAGAAAAACCTATAGATCTTTACTTAGCTGATAATTCAAATAATCCTTCTGACATGATAATTGATTTTGAAGCAGAAAAAGATTTAATAGAAAAATTAAAAAATAGTTTAAGTGAAAAAGAAAAAGAAGTATTAGAGTATAAATTAAAAGGTTTTAAGGTAAAAGAAATTGCTGAAATTTTAAATAGAGATATAAAATCAATAGATAATTGTGTACAAAGAATAAAATTAAAATTTAAAAAAATTATTAAATAGATATTTTAAAAATATCTATTTTTTTTTAGTATTTTTTAAATAATTATATTATTATTTTGAACATAAACTTATAATGTGGTATACTTATTACATACTAGAGGTGTTTTAAATGAAAACTTATGATGATGAATATTTAAATATAGTATCAAATATATTAGATTCTGTTGATTTTAAAAATTTGAAAAATTGTACTCAACATGGAACAAATAGATATGAACACTGTTTATCTGTATCTTATAAAGCTTATAAATTTGCTAAAAAAAATAAATTAGATTATGAAAGTGTTGCAATTGCAGGACTTTTACATGATTTTTTTGATAATACTGATGCTACTATATATGATAGATTTAAAGCAACTTTTACTCATCCTGTATTAGCAGTTGAAAATTCAAAAGAAAAATTTAATATAACTGAAAAAGAAGCAAAAATAATAAGATCTCATATGTTCCCAATTAATTTTACACTTCCTAAAGATAGGGAGAGTTGGGTGGTTACTATATATGATAAATTAATATTTTTTAAAGAATTTATATTTAGTACATGTTATAAATTAAGATACATAACTAATTTATTTATAATATTATTTTTAAATTTTATTAAATAACTGATTGAATTGATATCAGTTTTTTATTATGATATAATTATATTATGTTCCTGTAGTTTAGTCGGATAAAACAGTCCCCTCCTAAGGGACAACTAGCGGTTCGAATCCGCTCGGGAACACCATATTAATTATAACTCGAACTTTTCGAGTAAGTAATAGATTACTAACAGAAATGTTAGTTTTTTTTGTTATTCAAAGGAAAGGATGAGTGATATATATATGACAATAGAAACTAAAGAACTTGTTATAAGCGAAGAATTAAGAAAGAAAGTAGATATGATATGCAGATTGCTTGTGTTAAGTACGAATTGATTAATGGCAGGGGTATTAATATTAAAAATACTAATATTGCCTATGCAAAGCTACATATTTTAAAAGTTAATGGTAATGATTACTTGTTATTTGATGAATGTGATAACATATTTATAAATGGGTATAATAAAAAAATTAAATTCAAAGATTTAGAAGAATACTTAAAAGCAAATTAGTGTACAATATAGTTTACTTTTTAGTTTATTGTAATTTATAGAAAAAATGATAAAATAGTTTATCAAAAGGAGGAAAACTTATGAATGAAACTAATAAAATTGCTGGTATATATGTGAGAGTAAGCACTGAAGAACAAAGTCGTGAGGGTTTTAGTTTACAAGAACAAGAAGATAGATTAAAAGAGTTTTGTCAGTTTAAAAGATATTCTATCTATAAAGTCTATAAAGATGCTGGAATAAGTGCTAAAAACGATAAAAGACCTGCTTACCAAGAAATGGTGAGGAACATTCATATTGAACTATTGAAAATATAGTTAAAAAAGATCAATCACAAGAAGATTCTAAAGGAATTATCAAAATATGAAGGAAAAGGTATTTAATGCCTTTTTTTATTATGTATATTATTTGAAATAATTATCATAATAAAATAGGAGGGATAATTAAATGAATTATAGTAAAGTACCTAATATTATAAGCAGTAAAGATTTAGATTATTTATCAGATATGTTTCAGTGGAATTTAGTTGCATATAAACATATTAATAACAGTATTAATAATGTTATAGATAAAGATATTAAAAAAATGCTTAAACGTGTAAGCGATGTATATTTAGAGTCAATGAAAAAGATTTTAAATATCTTAGAAAGGGGTAGCAATGGCTCAAATTAATAATCCAAAAACTGAAGTGCCTACTGGTATAGAATTAAATGATAAAGACTATATGAATCAAACATTATCATGTTTAAAAGAAATGTCCAAAAACTATGTTGTGGCACTAACAGAAGCAAGTTGTGAAAATTTATATGATAAATATAAAGATATGTTTAATAAATATAGTACACTTCAAAGAGAAGTATATGAACTAATGTTTAAAAATGGTTGGTATAGTCTAGAAACTGCTGGTAGTACTAAAATAAATAGTAAAATTACTATGTTAAATAATGAATTAAACAATTTAAACTAAAAAACTATTTAAAAATTTAAATAGTTTTTTTGAAATCAAATATAATATTAGTTTTTAAAATGAATATTATTACTAAAATCAAAAGTATCACATATATTATATATCCTAAAGTAGCATCTACAAGCACACATATAGCACTTGCTAAAGCAAATAATGCATCTATTAACCATATTATTATAACAGTCATTTTATGCGATAAATTTAAATTTAATAATTGATGATGAACATGAAATTTATCTGGTTTAGTAATTTCTTCACCTTTAAAATATCTTCTAAGTATTGCAAATAGTGTATCTAAAAATGGTATTGCAAGTATCATAAATGGAATAAAAAATGAAGTAAGTGTTACATTTTTAAATCCATGAAGAGTAATAACTGATATAATATAACCTATTAGCATGCTACCATCATTTCCCATAAATATTTTTGCTGGATAAAAATTATAAGTTAAAAAACCTAAACAACATCCAAGCATTATAAAGCATAATGTATAATCAAAAGTTCCAGCTGCTAGGCATATAGAAATAACACCAGTAGTTGTAAAATATATACTACTAATTCCAGCTGCTAAACCATCAAGTCCATCTATAAAATTCATACAATTAATACATGAAAGTATTAAAAATATTGTTATTGGATATGAAAATATGCCAAAGTTTATACTTGTATTAAATATATTAACTGTTTCTAAAACTAAATCGCCATAAAATACAAGTATTAAAGAAGCAATTAATTGCATAATGAATTGATATTTGGCTTTAAGTGGTTTTATATCATCAATTAAACCTGTTAATACTAATAAAAAACTTCCTATCAAAACAGCATCTAAAACTCTACTTTGTTTTAAAAAAAACATATATCCAAATAAAAATCCTATAAATATAGCAATACCACCTAAGCGGGCAGTAGGGGATTTATGTACTTTCCTTTTATCTGGAATATCTAAAGCATTAATATGAATGGCCATTTTTTTTACTATAGGCACTACTATGCATACAACTAAAAAACAAGAAATTGTAATTAATATTGTACTTAAAATTGATTTCATATAATCACCTGATTTAATTTTATCATTAAAACAAATTTTAGTAAATAATTATTAATATTTTGAATATAATTTATTGATAGTAAAATTGACACATTTTAATAAATATGTTAATATAATGTTTGTGAAGGCACATTATTCTAGTCAGTATATTATTGTGAGGATGGGACTAAAAGACCATTAATAGAGCACATCTGTGAAACTTCTTGTGTTTGCTTCTTACGCCCAGTTTGGGGTGAATGCTGGAAGGTATGAGTATATGGGCAACCGCAATGGCATGCGATTACTGACCCATTTACTTGGGAGACCTAAACTTGTTATGAGCCTATACACTAATTAAGTTGATGGACTTTTAACGATTTAGGATTAAACCTACTATGTGGCGAAAGTTATGAGTAGAGTAGCTTGTCTTGAGTGATAAATGGGAATAAATGATAAACTATGTTATTTAATAGCTATAAATAATATGGTATTGCGTTTTGAAACATTTATTGCAAAAAAGAATTAACAATAATTATTCTGGTGAAGAAATTTCCTAGAGTGATAATATAGGATTATGGTACGTACTAAGTGGCAATCAAGTCATGAATATGGAAACATATCATTAGATTTTTTAAATGGGAACGGCTAATCTGGAAACGGAAAGTAAAATCTAGGGAAATCCTACTTGACCTAAAGACGTAAAGTTAACTATATTATATGCCTAATCATAAAATGGATGAATAATCCTTTTTTTATGTATAAAAAAAAGATTTTATCAATCTTATACTAATATTAAACTTGCTACTAAACTAAATAACATAATCAAAAGCATTATAATTGCTATAACTTTACCAACTTTTTCGTTTTTCATGTATTCACCTCTTATATAATTATAATATATTTTTATAATTTTTGGAATAATTTCATATATTTAAAATATAGTTAATTAGGAGGATATATGAAAAAAGTAATACACACAGTAAAATCAAAAATAAAATTGGACAAGAATTTAATAATATTTTTATTAGTACTTTTGTTAGTAGGATTAATATCAGGTTCTATATTTTCTACAATTTTAAATAGTTCAGACGAATTACTTGTAAATGAACATTTAAATACTTTTTTAACCAACATTGAAAATAATACTTTAGATTATTTTAATGCTTTTAAATCAAATTTTATAACAAATATTTTACAAGTCATTTTAATATGGCTATTAGGTATATCTGTAATTGGACTTCCAATTATAATTTTTATTTATTTTTCTAAAACTTTTATATTAGGTTTTACTATAGGATGTATTTTAAATACTTTTAAATTAAGAGGAATTTTATTTGCAACTATTTATATTTTTCCATTTGAAGTAATAAATGTTATCATAACAGCTATATTAGTCATGTACTCCATATCTTTTTCAATTAAAATGATTTATTCTGTTTTTAAGAAAAAAACTGTAGATTTTAAATTTATGATAAATAAATATTTGATAATACTCTTTATTTGTTTGTTTTCTAACTTAATAAATAGCATTTATTCATCTTATGTAATTCCTAATATATTAAAAAATTTAATATCATTTATAAGATAATTTTATTAAATATTTTTATGTTTTAAAAA
>CAQHJP010000017.1 GCA_948801035.1 uncultured Bacilli bacterium | reverse complement strand
TAAACCATGTGGATGAACTAAATTAGACTGTAATTTCATCAAATCCACAACATTAACAACTCTTATTTTAATATCTTTAAAATGTTTAGTTAATATATCTACTGCTGCAAGCACTTCAAGAGTTGGTGTATCACCACAACACGCCATAACTATATCTGGTTCCTCATCTACATCTGTGCTTGCCCATGACCATATTCCAATACCTTTACTACAATGCACTATAGCCTCATCCATACTAAGCCACTGGTATCTTGGATGTTTAGATGCAACAATTACATTTATATAATTTTTAGTTTGTATACAATGATTAAAACATGAAATCAAACAATTTGCATCTGGTGGTAAATATATTCTTGTAATATCTGCTTTTTTAGTAACTAAGTGATTTAAAAATCCTGGATCTTGATGAGTATAACCATTATGATCTTGTTGCCATATATGGCTAGATAAAACATAATTTAAACTAGCTATTGGTCTACGCCAAGATAATTCCTTTGTCACTTTTAACCATTTAGCATGTTGACTAGCCATAGAATCTACTATTCTAATAAAAGCTTCATAACTATGCATAAATCCATGTCTACCTGTAAGCAAATACCCTTCCAAAGCTCCTTCACATAAATGTTCAGATAACATAGAATCAATTACCCTACCATCAGAAGATAAAAATTCATCTTCTTCTGTTTTACTTAAGATCCATTTTCTATTTGTATTTGTAAAAACATGGTTTAATCTATTAGATAAAGCCTCATCAGGACCAAATATTCTAAAATTTTTATTATCTTCATTATATTTTATAATATCACTTATAAATTTACCAAGTTCTATCATATCTTGAGCTTTAGTTTCTCCTCTTGTAACTTCTATACCATAGTTTCTAAAATCAGGAATTTTTAATTCTTTTAATAAAGCCCCTCCATTAGCGTGTAAGTTTGAACCCATTCTTTTATTGCCTTTAGGCGCTAATTTTTTAAGTGTTTCTTTTAAATGTCCTTCTTTATCAAATAAATCTTCGGGATGATAACTTTTCATCCATTTTTCTAATAATTCTAAATTTTTAGGATTTTCTTTATTTACTACTATAGGCACTTGATGTGCTCTAAAACTACCTTCTATTTTTTTATTTTCAACTACCTTAGGTCCTGTCCAACCTTTTGGTGTTCTTAAAACTATCATTGGAAATAACTGTCTTAACTTATATCCATTATTTGCTTTTTGTTTAATATCTTTTATTTTACTTATAACTTCATCCATAACAGTTGCCATATCCTCGTGCATTTTAAATGGATCACTGCCTTCAACGTAGTATGGTAACCATCCACATCCTTTTAAAAAACAATCAAGTTCTGGTTTAGTAATTCTAGAAAGTATTGTTGGATTTGATATTTTAAATCCGTTTAAATGCAGTATTGGCAAAACCATTCCGTCTGTTGCTGGATTAATAAATTTATTAATATGCCAAGAAGTTGCTAAAGGACCAGTTTCAGCCTCACCATCACCTACAACACATGCAACAATTAAATCAGGATTATCCAAAACTGCTCCTAGGGCATGTGACAAGCTATATCCAAGTTCCCCACCCTCATTAATAGAACCTGGTGTTTCAGGAGCAACATGAGAAGATATTCCTCCAGGAAAAGAAAATTGTTTAAATAGTTTTCTCATACCTTCTTCATCTTCTGATATGTTGGGGTATACCTCTGTGTAACTACCCTCTAAATATGTATTAGCAACTATTGCATTACCACCATGCCCTGGACCTGATATATACATCATATTTAAATCATATTTATTAATAACTCTATTTAAGTGCACATAAATAAAATTTTGTCCAGGTACAGTCCCCCAGTGCCCGACTACATTAGGTTTTATATCTGATAATTTTAATTTCCTTTTTAAAAGTGGATTATCCATTAAATACAGCTGTCCTACTGATAAATAATTGGCTGCATTAAAATAATCATTTATGTTTAAAAGTTCTTCTTTTGAAAGTGTTGCCATAAAAATTCCCCTATTCTTTATTCTTAAATAATTATACTATAAAAAGATATTTAATTCAACTTAAATATCTTTAATATACCTTTATTCAAATAATTTATCTTGCATATGATCTGGACTTTCTATAAACATTTTATAAAATAAATATAAATCAGAATCTTTATAAGAAACCGAATTAAAATTGTTATTTAAATCTAGAATAGTACTATTTTTATAACTTGTAAGTATAGGAGAGTGTGTTGCTATAATAAACTGACTTCCATCTTTAACTAATTTATCAATTAAAATAAGAAGAGATAATTGTCTTTCTGGTGATAATGCAGCTTCCGGTTCATCTAATATATAAATTCCATGATCAGTAAATCTATTTTTAATAGTTCTAATAAATGATTCACCATGTGAACAATCGTGTAAATATCCACCATAAGTATTTAATAAGCCTTTAAATCCGTCCTCATCAACTAATCTTCCCATTTCAGTTTGAAAATTATAAAAGCTTTCGGCTCTTAAAAAAAACTTTGTTTTAGGCTTATTATATAAATTAACGACCAAATACTTGTGTAAGTTAGAAACTGTATCTTTAGTATTATATAAAAAATTTTGTGTCCCACCTTCTTTTGGAAGTCCAAGTGCTACTGCAATAGCTTCTATAAAAGTAGATTTACCTACTCCATTTTCCCCAATAAGAAAAGTTACTGGCTTTTCAAATTCTAACTTATTAAAGTTTTTAATAATTTCTATATTAAAAGGATACTCATCAAAATTTTCTATTTTTTCCTTTTGCAAATAAATGCTTTTAATAATTAAATTATTATTCATAATTATCCCTTATTTCTAGTCATGTCCAAATTCATTATACGTACATAATCCCATATTAGTAAGTATTTCTTTTTTATTTATAATTGCATATTCTTCATATTTATTAAAAGTTTGAAAGTCTCCGTATTTTTTATTATATGATGCTTTTATTATGCTTCCAACAATACTATAAGTGCCTTCATAAGATGAACAAAAATTATTATCACAAGATTCATTTTTATTTACTGTATCTTTTGTAAAAAACACAATATCTCCATTAGCACATTCATAATATCCTGTAGTTTTTATTTTTTGGGGTTCAAGTTTAAAATAAGTAAATTTGTAACGATATAAATTACTTAAATCCTCATTAAAAGTAAATACAACATCTCTTTTGGCATTACTTGGGTGTGTAAATTCAAAAGATACTTCTATTTTATCTTCATATACTTTATATTCACAAAAAGTTGTATTCCACCTGCCACCTGAATCTCCTAAAATACAATTTTTACCATTTTTTAAAAATTCTATTTTATTTCCATCAATACTATCGGTAGTATCCACCCATACACCTATTATCTTTTTTAAAATTTCATCTGTTTTATTAACTTCAACTTTTTCTAAAGATTTTATTTGTTCATAATTATAACAATAACCTTCTTCATCATAGCCATAACAATTAGTTCCCAAGAAAGTTATTTCTTCATCAAGAGTTTTTATTACATTCAACTTTGATTTTTTTCTTGTAACATTATTTATTTTTTTAATACTTAAATCTTTTTCATAACCATCTTTTTTACATGTTTTACTATCAGCATAAAAAATATGATCATCATTACAATAATACACTATATTATTTGGGTAAAAATTAATATATAATATAATAGCTATTAAAACTAATAATATTACTGCTATTGCCCATTTTAATATTTTCATAAAATCAACTCCTTAGTAATTATCCTTATACATAAAACAATTTTTATCATGTGAGTATATAACTCCTATTGCCTGTAAATAAGAATATATAATTGTACTTCCTACAAATTTCATTTTCCTTTTTTGTAAATCTTTTGATATCATATCTGATAAGTAATTTGTTGTTTTATCTACTTCATAAATAATTTTATCATTTGTAAATGTCCTTAAATAGTTATAAAATGTGCCATATTCATTTTGTATTTCTTTAAAAATCTTACTATTATTAATAGTCGCATTTATCTTAAGTCTATTTCTTATAATTTTTTTATTTTTTAATAATTTTTCTATTTTTTCATTATTATAATTACATATCTTATCTATATCAAAATTATCAAATGCACATTTAAAATCTTCTCTTTTATTTAATACACATTCCCAAGAAAGTCCTGCTTGAAATGACTCTAATATTAACATTTCAAATAAATATTTATCATCAAAGTTAGGTTTACACCACTCATTATCATGATACTTTATATATTTTTCATTTTTTAAATTACACCATTTACATCTCATAAAGTAGTTCCTCAAATATTTTTCTATTTTAAATTTATATTTTTATGGTTTTCAATAATCATTATAACATAAAAAAAGCAAATTCATGCTTTTAATTTTGATTAGTCTTGTGATTTAAAAGAATGTTTTATTTTATCTTTTATAATACTGAATTTTTTTTTGCAAACCTAGTAAAACTACTATAATTAAAAAACTAGAATAGGATATTCCCACTTGTTGCTTTATTCAGGTATTAAGTCTTTAAAAATTTATCATTTTTTAATTTGTAATTTTTATTTTCATATTTATGAAAGTACTCATATTCAATCCTAAATTTTAATCTATTTACCATCTCTTTATCGTGCAAATCTACTTAATGGTGCTTGTCAATTTCCCAATTAAATTACACCTATTTTTATGTATTATAATGCAAAAAATATTATATATTTTTTAAAATAATATGATATAATAATATTACATCTTATAAAGAGAGACAGAGGGACTAGCCCTATGAAGTCTCACCAACCTATTAAATTAGGTGGTAAAGCTAGATCTATAAGATATCTTTGAAGGTTTAAGAGATATCTTGAACCTTTTTTTCTTTTCTAGCAAAAGATGTAGAAAGGAGTAGTATAAAAATGCAGTATATTATTCAGTGCAAGAATATTAATGAGAGAAAAAGTTTTTATAATTATTTAATTGACAATGATTATAAACCAGTAGATAATTTTAGACATCAAAATTTTATTAATAACAGTTTCCCATTTGTTTTAGAGCCTAATAATACATTTTGGATATGTGAAAGTATAACATGTTGTGCTGCTGCAGCTTCCTGTGGAACTATAATAACAATGCAAGAATATTTTAATCTCATGGAAAAACAAAAGCACGAATTAGTTTTAAAAAATAGAAATTTATAAAGATACCACTAGTTTTGTTTTATAACTGAATATTCCAACATGCAAAAAAGCCCGTAAATACGGACTTCTTTTTTGTAATATTAACGTTTATTAAATTAGTTTTTCTTTAGTTTGTAGTCCATTTGTAGTCTATACACGGCCTACCATATCTTATCAGATCTTGGAATTTTTTTACATTTTTAATTAAATTTTTCAAACATATCATCATACATCTTAATTATGTCTTTAATTTTATTGTTGCTCATTTGATCTAATTCTGATTGATAACTTAATTTTAAGTTTTTATTATTCCATAAATCAACATTATTATCTATTAAATTTTTTGAGTAGATTCTACATTCTTAGTAATTTTCTACCCAAGCCTTTATTTCTATATACTTTTAAAATGCCAAACCAGCCAAGCAATTCACTAAATATGTAGGAATAATAGGAATATATTCTTATAATAAATAATTTTCTATCTAAAGAGGCCAAAATATTTAATACACCATTCTCTTTTGGAAATATACAGTTTTGTATTTTTATTGCTTCTTTATAATTACTTTTATCAACTAAAACCAATTCAATTAAATTGTCCTCCTTCAAAATCTTACGATTATTTTCTTTTAACTAATTTATTTTCTTTATTAAACATATATTCCTCTATATGTATCTGATGACCATAATCATTAACATCATCTATATCTTTCATGTTATTATACATTCTCATGAATACTACATTAAATGGATCATATGAGCTACCAGAATTACGGAACCGTATTGGTATATAATTTGGCAAGTGAAAATCTTCATCATATCCATCTACATGTGGTTGTATGTAAAATTCTAATTTAAATGAATTTTTATCCTTTTTAATTTTCAAAATATTAGCAACATCATGAGCTGTTTCATCTGAATACCAAGTTATAGTCTTATCATCTTTATTAAATAATTCATTATAATTTGAATGATTAAATAAACGATATTTTTCTTTATCTTCTTCCCTACTTTTTTCTTGCTCTTCAAGATATAACCTCATATCTTCCTCAGTTTCAATATAAAATGGTATATCATATTCTGAATCAAATATATTTATATTTTCTATATCAAAAAATAATTGTTCAAACAAACTATAAATAGCATAGTTTTCTTTAGTAATTATAAAATAACTATAGTTATCCTCTTTGTTTTTATCATACCTTTTATCATGAATATACCAATATAAATCTAAATTACCTCCGAAAGTAAAGGCAATACATTTTCCGTCTTCTTCTAAAAAAACTTTTAACCCAAATTCACTTTTTTCTTTTGTAACTTTCATCCAATTCCTCCTGTGCATAATATTATATCACTTTTTTTATTATTTAACTATTTTTTAAAATTTTGTAACCACTTGTATCCTATATGTAGCCTACAACACTAGTTCTAATTATAATTTTAACATGCAAAAAAGTCCGAATATATCGGACTTTGAAACTTGTAATATTAACGTTTTGAGAATTGTGGTGCACGACGTGCTGCTTTTAAACCTGGTTTTTTACGTTCTTTACTTCTTGAATCACGTGTAATAAATCCAGCTCTTTTTAATATCTTACGATAAGCGTTTTCACTACCTTCATTTGGTGCATCATATTCAAGTAAAGCTCTTGTAATACCTAATCTAATTGCTCCTGTTTGACCTGTAAATCCTCCACCTGAAACTTTAACATCTATATCAAATGTAGTTTCATTAGAAGTTGCAACTAATGGTTGCATTAAATCCATAACATTTGTTTCATAAGGAAAAAAATCTCTAACATCACGGCCATTAACTGTGATTTTACCACTTCCTGAAGTCATTTTAACTTGAGCTACAGAAGATTTTCTTCTACCAGTTCCTAAAAATACTTTTGCCATAATACCCTCCTATTTCATTTCCTTTGGTTTTTGAGCCATATGTGGATGAGAAGATTCTGCGTAAACAAATAATTTTTTATACATTGCTCTTCCTAATCTTCCTTTTGGAAGCATTCCCTTAACAGCTCTTTCAATCATTTCAACAGGATAATTTTCTCTCATTTCACGTGCTGTTCTTTCTCTTAGACCACCAGTGTAACCACTATGATTATAATAAATTTTATTATCTAATTTATTACCAGTTAAATTTACTTTTGAAGCATTAATAACTATTACATTATCTCCACAATCAATATGTGGTGTAAATGTTGGTTTATTTTTTCCACGTAATACAGTAGCAACTTTAGCAGCTAGACGCCCAAGGTTCATATCTGTTGCATCTATAACATACCAGTCTCTTACTACTTCTTCTTTTTTTTGCATATATGAATTTTTCATACTTACTTTCCTTTCTTCCAATGAATGAATTGTCCCAAGATTCATCCAGTGCGGGAATTAATTAAATGTACCAATAACGATTGTACTAAATTTTTAAGTGTTTGTCAATTAAAATATATATAAATCAACAAGATTTTATACTTTTTTTATAATTTTAATACACTACT
>CAQHJP010000016.1 GCA_948801035.1 uncultured Bacilli bacterium | reverse complement strand
ACAGAAAAGTCAAACATCCATTGCACTGATAATATAGATTCTACCCTTTGAAAAAAATTAGCAATATTTATGGTCTTAAGTAAATGATATTCAGGATATTGATATAAATTTGCAAGGGTAGAACCAAAAATAGTTAAAATTAAAAACATAGTTACTAATATTGTTATAAATGCATATATATATGCTTTAATTAAGGATTTACCTATTTTTTTATTTTCGTTTATATTTTTCTTTTTAATAATTAAAAGTGGAAATAAAGAAAGTGTAATATATGAATTTGTTATAAATGCTCCATCTAATATATTAGATGTACTAGCCTCAAAAATAGGAAATAAATTATTAATTTGTACTTTGGGTAATAATGATAAAGAAGAAATTATAAACATAAAAACACTAAGTAAAAATAATACAGTACTAGTTCTGCCAATAGTTTTAAGACCCTTTGTAACAGTATAAATAATTGGTATCATAAATACTATTGATATTGCTAAAATAGGAGTTTTAAATAAAAATTGTGAGTTTATAAAATTAGTTAAATTCCACAAAACTATACTAGCATGAAATAAAACAGATGCTATAAATATTAAATTAAATATAGTTCCTAAAATTTTACCGCAATATTTTTTGGATATATCATTTATGTTTAAATTATCATCGAAAGTTAATAATTTATAAAAAATCAAAATAGGTATAAATCCTACTAAAAATGATATTAATATACTAAAAATACTATCTTGTTTTACTAAAAATACAAGATTATGAATAACAATACCAGTAAAAAAACATCTCATAAGGAAAAAACAAAGAATAGAAAACTCATTTTTTTTAATACTTTCCATTTATCTCACCTCAATTATATTATCAATTGAACCTTTAGTTTTAAGATTTAATTTTATATCAAATTCAAAATTAGAATTTAAAAATAAATCATCTTGCCATTTGTCTTTTATAGTGTACCAATGTTTAAAATCCTTTTTATATATAATATTTCCTAAATTAAATATATCTGTTTTATTTTCTTTAGCAAAATTAATTGCTTCTATATTTAATCTTTTTATTTCTTCTATAGTATTTTCCTTTAATTTTTTTATTGTCTCTTCATTATCAAGATCAATTTTGCAAGTAACTTCTTCAATAGCTGCATCTGATGTAATTTTTACTTTAAATGTATTATCAGTATAATCTATTTTAGTTTTAGATTTATTTATCTCAACTACCACATTTCCATTACTACATTCTGTTTTTACTAAAGTAGTATTAACTTTATTATTTAAAAAATTAATGCCTTTGCTTTGATCGGCGGTTGCTATACCTACTAATTTAGATCCTTTAAAAATGCCCAACATTCCTAGCTTTAAGTATGTATTTGGTTCATTTCTTTTAATGTTTTCATCATCATTACCTTCACTAACATTGCCAATTACTGATATAGTAGGAAGTGTTGGATTTGAACCTTCTTCTATTAATAATTTTATAAATTCATTAAAATTTACAGAATAAGTATATCCCTGTAATTTATCTGTAATATCAATATTTTTGGCTATATTTTGAGATGGAAAAGTTTCAAGTGGAGTTGTTACTAAAAATAAATCTTTTGCCATACTTTTTGATGCTATAACCATTAAAAATTGATTTCTTGTTTGAGGATATCTAAAGAAAAAATCTGTAACATCTAGCATATGATTTTTAGCTACTTCTTCTGATACTGCTAATATTTCAATATGACTTAGATAAATCTGTTTTGATATAGACATCGATGTATCTTTAATAGCTTCAAATATAGTTTTACCAACACCTTCATATACTACTGATGAAGCTTCATTTTTTTCACTATTACCTTCTTTTTTTGAATTTGAAATTAATATTGTAACAATATAATTATCGTCTTTATAATCTACTGCAAATCCTGTTGCAATAGCAAGCTGATTTAACTCTCTATAATTGTAACAACCAGTTAAACAAAAAACTAGTATTAATATTAATATTTTTTTCATTTCATCCCCCTTAATTTAATTTCATTTTTAGTTAAATAACTAGGACGTTTAGAAACTTTATTTGCAGGTAATCTAAATATTTCTTTTATAAATTCAAGTACATTAAAAGGCGCTAGTGGATAAAGATATGGTGTAGATAACACTTCTAAACTTGATAATTTAGCAATAAATACAATAAACATAATTACTATTCCTGTAAGTCCAAAAAAACATCCTGCTAACATAAAAAATAATCTCCAAGTTCTAATGGAATTAATAATATCAGGATCAGAAAATGCCATTCCTGCAACTGCTGATAAAGATATAATTATTACTACGATAGGTGAAATAATACCTGCAGATACTGCTGCATCTCCTAAAATTAAAGCCCCAACAATACTTATAGAAGCTCCCATTATTTGAGGTTTTCTAGTATCTGCTTCTCTTAAAATTTCATATGATAAAATCATTATTAAAACTTCAATTACAGTAGGAAATGGAACTCCTTCTTTTTGAATTGCAAAAGAAATAAGGAGCAAATTAGGTAAAACTTCCATGTTATAGGTCATAACTGCTATATATATTCCTGGTGTTACAATAGACAAAATAAAAGCTATATATCTAAGAATTCTTGTAAAGGAGGCATTAAAAGGTTTAGAATAAGAATCTTCGGGCGATTTAAAAAAATCTGCTAAAACACTAGGAACTAATATTACGTAAGGAGTATTTTCAACCATTATGGCAATTTTGCCTTCTAAAAGAGAAATACATACATTGTCAGGTCGTTCTGTTGAGATGATTTGTGGAAATATTGATGGTGATGACTCTATTACAAGTTCTCTTAAATAACTTGCATCGATGACACCATCAATGTCAATACTGTTAATTTTTTCTTCTAAAATTTTTACTTTTTCATTATCAGCAATATCTTTTATGTATGAAATTAATACTTTAGATTTTGTTCTTCTACCGACATTAAATTCTTTAAACAATAAATTTTTATCTTTTATTCTTTTTCTTATTAAACCAATATTATTTTGTATATTTTCATTAAAACTATCTTTTGGTCCTTTAAGCACAGGTTCACTAGTAGATTCAGAAATAGATCTATCTAAGTTAGCTTTAGTTTCTATAGCTATACATTTATCAATTTTATCTACAAAAAGACAAGTAAATCCGCTTGCTATATGGAAGAACACATCATCGTAGTTGTTTATAATTTTAATTTTACTATTTGGAATACTATTTTTTAAATATTTAAATATATTTAAAAATATATTACGACTACTTCTAAATTCTAAAGATAAAGTTTTTCCTAAAAAATTACTTATTTTATCATCTGATGAAGTACTTTCTAAAAATATATAAGATATTTTAGTTTTTTTGATTTTCAAATTGTGTACTGTTATATCACAACTATTTTCATTCATATTTAAAATAGTATTAATATTTTTTTCTATATTTTTATCTAACATGTATAATCACCTTTTATGTAGTATGGTTAAAAATTTTTAAAAAATGTAGTATAAAAATTTTTGTCGACTAATTTATTTAATTTTTTTTTAAAGCTATAAATAAATTTAATTAGGTGATGATATGAATGGACTAACAGATAAAGAAGTTATTGAGTCAAGAAAAAAATATGGTACTAATATAATATCTAAAACTAGTCATAATAGTTTTTTTAAACAATATATAGAAACTCTTGCAGATCCTATTATTAGAATACTTTTAATTGCACTTGCAGTAAAAACAGTATTTTTACTTAAACAGTTTGATTGGTTTGAAACTATAGGAATAGTTGCTTCTATATTTTTAGCTTCTTTTATATCAACTATATCAGAATATGGAAGCGAAAAAGCTTTTGAAAAACTTCAAGAAGAATCTTCAAAAATAAAATGTAGAGTAAAAAGAAATAATAAAATAAGCGAGGTATTAATTGACGATGTAGTTGTAGGTGATTTAGTACTTTTAGAAAGTGGAGATAAAATCCCTGCAGATGGTAAAATTTTAAATGGTAGTATTGATTTAGATGAATCAAGTATTACAGGAGAAGCTAAAGAAGTATTAAAAGACTATAATAAAGATTTATTTAGAGGTACAATAGTTTTAAATGGCGAAGCAATAATGCTAGTTACTAAGGTAGGTGTAAATACATTTTATGGTAATATTTCTAAAGAATTAGAAGAAAAACCTCCAGAAAGTCCACTTAAGATAAGATTAAGACATTTAGCTGGTGTAATAAGTAAAATAGGTTATATTGGGGCAGCATTAGTATTTATATCATATTTATTTTCTAAAGTTATAATAAGCAATAATTTTAATTTATCATTAATATATGATACTATTACTAATTTGCCTCTAATGCTAGGATATATTTTATATGCGCTAACTTTATGTGTAACTATAATAGTAGTAGCAGTACCTGAGGGACTTCCTATGATGATAACATTAGTACTTTCATCAAATATGAAGCGTATGTTAAAAGATAATGTGCTTGTTAGAAAATTAACAGGTATTGAAACTGCTGGAAGTTTGAATATTTTGTTTTCTGATAAAACAGGAACAATCACAAAAGGCAAATTAGAGGTTATTAATTTTATAGATGCAAATTTAAAAAAGTATGATAAAATTAATGATTTAAGTGAACTTGCTAAGTTGTCAATAATAGCTAATAATAGTGCTTCACTTGATAAAGGAAAAGTAATAGGAGGTAATATTACAGATAAAGCAATATTAGAGTTTTCAAAAGATGAAACTTTAAAATACAATGTAATAAAAAAAGAACCATTTAATAGTAAGAATAAATACTCATCCATAACAGTAAATTATAAAGATAAAAATTATTATTTAATAAAAGGTGCGCCAGAAATCATTTTAAATAAATGTGAATTTTATTTAGATAATAATGAAAAAAAATATTTACGTAAAAAAGTAGTTATTAATGATTATATAAATAGACTTGCATTAAGTGGATTTAGAATAATAGCGCTTGCTTATAGTAATAGTGATACATCACTTACTTTAATTGGTCTATTAGTGTTAAAAGATAGTATTAGAAAAGAAGCTATAGAAGGACTAAAGTTAGTTAAAAGTGCTGGAATACAAACAGTTATGGTAACAGGTGATAATAAATCAACTGCAATAGCAATAGCTCGTGAAGTTGGACTTTATAATGATACAGATTTAGTTTTAACAAGTGATGAGATGAAGAATTTATCTGATAGTTATTTAAAAGAAAATTTAAAAAAATTAAGAGTAGTAGCAAGAGCAGTACCACAAGATAAAAGTAGATTAGTTCGTATTGCCCAAGAACTTGATTTAGTAGTTGGTATGACAGGAGATGGAGTAAATGATGCGCCAGCTTTAAAAAAAGCGGATATAGGTTTTGCTTTTGGCTCCGGGACTGAAGTTTCTAAAGAAGCTAGTGAAATAGTAATACTTGATAATAATTTTTTATCGATTTCAAAAGCTATTTTATATGGTAGAACTATATTTAAAAGTATAAGGAAATTTATAATATTTCAATTAACAGTAAATATTTGTGCAGTAAGTTTATCTATAATTGGACCTTTTATTGGAATTGATACCCCAGTTACAGTAATACAAATGTTATGGATAAATATGGTAATGGATTCACTTGCAGCCTTAGCATTTGCATTTGAACCACCTCTTTTAGAATATATGGATGAACCACCTAAAAAAAGAGATGAAAAAATAATTAATAAGTATATGTTTCACCAAATATTTGTAACAGGAGCATATTCAACAATTTTATGTATATTATTTTTAAAATCAAATTTAATACATAGTTTTTTTAGAGTATCACCTGATAATAGATATTTAATGACTGCATTTTTTGGATTATTTATATTCATGGGAATATTTAATAGTTTTAATGCTAGAACACATAGGCTTAACTTATTATCTAATCTAAAGAAAAATAAAGCATTTATCATAGTTATTTCATTTATTGTGATTGTTCAAATATTACTAATTTATTTTGGAGGTAATGTATTTAGAACTTTTGGACTTAACTTATTTGAATTTCAAGTAATGTTTTTACTTAGTGCAACTGTAATACCAATAGATTTTTTAAGAAAATATTATTTACGAAAAAAAGGAATTATAGGCGGTGTATAATTCCTTTTATTTTTTATAAAGTATTTTAATACTTTCTCTTAAATCCATTTTATCTTCTTTTAATCCATATATTCCCATGTCAATTTCTTTTCTGTCTAATAAGCCTTTCATATTACATATATAAGGAAGTGCTCCAGTATCAATTAACTGTTTTAAATTATATAGTCCTGCTTCATATTGTTTTGATGCAATAACGCATGTAGGAAGATTATAAACTTGTTTTAGTTGATTAGTTTTCATATTATTTAATGTATATATAGCAAAGTCATAATCATTAGGAATTAATAATGTTTGAATATATATTAAAAATTCTTCACTATTAAAATCATATCCACTGGTATAAATAAGCATTTCAAAAATGTCTTTAGTAGATATAGGCTTATTATATTTATATATACTATTTAAATAACGAATTGTTTTATAAGCATGATTTTTAACCTCTAAATATTTTTTGATTTCTAAACTTTTCATAGTCTAACCCCTTTTTCCGATGTAGTATTATATCATAATATTTAATTTTGTCAAATTGAAGTGTAATTTGCATTTTTATATAAGTTATGATATAGTATGAGCTAATAAAAAAGAGGGGTTATTATGGATTTTGAATATTTTTATAAAATAGAGTTAAATGAAAATACAGCTTATGGTGAAAAATTATTAAAATTAAAAGATGATTATGTAAAAGAGGTAGAAAAAAATAAAATAATTTATAAAAAAAATATAGAAGCTTATATGAAACTTATAAAATTAGTATCATTAATTGTAAAAGAAATAGGATTAAAAGATAATTCTATAAGTTATTCCATAGTAATTTCAAAACTTTTAAACAGTGGCTTTTTATCTAAAAACTTAATTTTTACTAAACAACAAAATGACTTATTTGATATAGAAGGATATTTAGGTATTGATGTTATAAATGGTTATGGTTGCTGTAGGAATTCCGCATCTTTACATAAAAATGTATTTGATCAGTTAAATTTATTTAATAATATTATTCCTTGTGCTAAAGTTGAAAATCAAAATCTAAGAGATCTTATTATATCAGTAGCTTCTCATGTTGTAAATTTAATAGAATATGAAGGTGTATATTACATACATGATATAATTTATAATATTTTTGCTAAATTTGAGGATGGTTTTATAATTGATGAATATTTTAATAAACAATCATATTTGTTTTATAAACCTGAAATTGATTTTATTTTTTACTCACAAGATTTTAAAAAAGTCATAAATAATATTAAAAATTATAAACTTGATAGTAGATGTAGCCATATTGATAATTCTAAGTTAAAAGATATAATTTTAGAAACAGAAAATCGTTTTAATTCTAGTAATGATGCTATAAAAAATTATGTTATTAGTGCACAACCATATATAAAAGCTATTACAAATTTAACAATATAATTTAATTACCACGCCAAAAGGTGTGGTTTTTTGTTAATTTAATAAATATCTTCTTTTATTATATCTATTATATTTCCACTATTTTCTTTTTTAAAAGACAATTTCATGCATATATGCACTATAAATATAAGAATTAAACTTGCTACTATAATATATTTTAAAGGAAGAGGAAAATTGAAAATTGCATCTTTAGTTATTATTTTTTGAAGACTAAATAATTCAGTATATATAATCTTTAAATATAA
>CAQHJP010000015.1 GCA_948801035.1 uncultured Bacilli bacterium | reverse complement strand
CGAACACAGAAGTTAAGCTCTTTAACGGCGAAGATAGTGTAAGCGAAAATAGCAAGTTGCCAATTTTTTTTTTTGTTTTTTAAAGACTAAATTTCTAATGATTTTAGTCTTTTTTTAATTTATTTTATTGCTGGGTGTCCCAGTAGGTGTCCTAAAAATAAGATATTTTTTTAATATTTATCCACAGTATCAATGACTTTAATTTTTTATTCAACATACTTTATAATGAGGTGATGATATGAAAAAAGGAATTGATATATCAGAGTGGCAAGGTAAACTTTCTTATAATAATTTTAAAGCCATTAAAGATAGTGGAGTAGAATTTATTATTATAAGATGTGGTTACACAAGTTATGGTAAACAGAAGAAGAAATACAAAGATAAATATTTTGAAAATAATTACAACTTAGCGAAACAATTATCTATTCCTATTGGGACTTACTATTATTCATGTGCAACTAATGAAACTGAAGCAATAGAAGAAGCTAATTTTATACTTAGTTTAATTAGAAATAAAACATTTGAATATCCAATATGTATAGATACAGAAGATAAACATGATATATATAATGTTAAAAATGCACCTACTAGTCAATATTCTATAGGAAAAGATAAATTAACAAACGTAATAAAAACAATATGTAAAAATGTTGAGGCAAATAACAATTATGTATCAATTTATGCTTCTACTTCTTGGTTTAAAAATAATTTAATATTAGATGAAATAAAAGATATTGATAAATGGATAGCGCAATGGAGTAAAACAGTTACTTTTCCATATAAATATGGTATGTGGCAATATACAAGTAGTGGCAAGGTAGCAGGCATAAATGGCAATGTAGATTTAAATTATTCATATATAGATTATGTTAGTATTATTACTAATGGTGGATTTAATGGATATATTAAAATTGAAGATGAGAATAAGCCGAAAGTAGAACCAAAAGAAGATGAGAATAAACCAAATATAGAGCCAAATGAAGATGAGAATAAGTCAAATGTAGAACCAAAAGAAGAAACAAAAAAATCAAAATTTGAAAAAATTAAAAAAGTTTTAAAATATATATTTGATTTTATAAGTAAATTACTATCATTTTTAATTAAAATAATTAAATAGATAAGGTGAACATATTATTTGTTCACTTTTTATGTTATAATAATAAATATGGAAAAGTTTTTAGTTAGTATAGAAAATTTAGATCATTATGCAAGAGGGATTGCTCATTTAGATGGTAAAATATTTTTTATTGAAAATGCACTTGTTGGTGAAAATGTTTTAGCATGCGTTGATAAGAGTAAAAAAAACTTTTTAGAAGGTCATTCTACTGATATTAAAAAAAGTTCTATAGAAAGAGTAGAACCAATTTGTCCATATTACTTTCTTTGTGGTGGATGTAGTACTATGCATATGAACTATGAAAGTAGTCTTAGATTTAAAGAAAATAAAGTAAAGGAAGTGCTTAAAAAGTTTTGCAATTATGATAATGTTAAAAGTATAATACCTACTAAAGGATTATATTATAGAAATAAAGTTACTTTTCAAGTTAATGGGGAATTAGGTTTTTATAAAAATAAAACTTATGATTTAGTAGAAATAGATAAATGTCTAATTGCTGATAAAAGAATAAATTTTGTTATAGAAAAGCTTAAAAAACTTGACTTAACATTGATAGATAAGATAGTTGTAAGAACTACTAAAAATGAAATGATGCTTATTTTGTATACTAAAAAGGTAATAAAATTAAATATTAATGATTTTAATGAATTTGACACAATAATTTGTATAGCAGATACTAAATATATTTTAAAAGGTAAAGGTTATATAATAGATGAAATTAATAATTTAAAATATATAATTTCACCAACTTCTTTTTATCAAGTAAATACAGAAGGTATGATTAATTTATATGATAAAGTTTTAGAGTATTGTGATTTAAAAGGTAATGAAAATGTCCTTGATTTATATTGTGGAACAGGAACAATAGGAATTTATTTATCTAAATATGCTAAAAAAGTATTTGGAATTGAAATAAATAAAGAAGCTATAAGTGATGCATTTAAGAATAAAGAAATTAATAATTTAAATAATATAGAATTTAAATCTGGAGATGTAAAAGATGTTTTAAAGCAAAATAAATTTATACCAGATATAGTAATTGTAGATCCCCCAAGAGCAGGCCTTGATAAAAGTGTTATAGAAAAGATAATATTGCTTAAACCTAAAAAAATAATTTATGTATCTTGCGATGTTGTAACATTAGCTCGTGATTTAAATTTATTTAAAGAAAATTACGATATAGCCGAGGTTACACCAGTAGATATGTTTGCTGAAACTTATCATGTTGAATGTGTGTGCGTGTTAAATTTAATATAAAAAGTTAATAAAAGGAAGTGAAAATATGTATGAATTTGAATTAGGAGGTTTTGCAGAAGAATTATCTGACATAGATGGAACTATAGAAGAATTTAATGCTTTTAACTATTGCTTAGCTGAAAGTTATGTTGGTGCAATGTATGATGAAGACTTTGAAAGTCTTGGAGAATTTTCTCCATCTTTATTAAATAATATATGTGCTTGGTATAATTATGATGAATCAATGAAAAATCAAGAAGAAACAAATGAAATTAAAACAGGTAAATTAATTACTAAAAATAATAGAACGTTTATAGATGCTATATATGCAAATAAAAGTGCTACCGTGGCAGAAGCATACTTACTTAATGGTGTTTTTTCTCCTAAACTTGTACTTACTATTATTTTAAGTGAATCAGATGAATATATTGCAAGGATAAATTGTTATAGTGAGGAAGATTATGATAAAAAGATTAAAGAAATACATGATTTTATTGAAATAGAATATGAAAAGTCTGATAATAAAATAGAATTTTTAAAAAAAATAAAAAATAATTATAGTAGAATAAATGTAGCAATAGCAATTTATAAACCTAAAAAAATACCTAGTACTTATAATTGGGTTAAGCAATTAAAAAATATGAGTAAGTAAGGATGAATTTAAATGAAAGAAAGTTTTGCAATTATAGAAATAGGAAGTAATGATACCAAAACACATATTTATGAAAATGATAATTTAATATATGAAGATAATACAACTATTGAATTTAAAAAAAATTATAAAATAGAAAATAGAATACTCTCTTCAGATTTAGATAAGTTATATAAAATTATAGATAAAATACATACTTATACAAAAAATATTTATATTTATGGTTGTAGTATTTTTAGAAATATTAAAAAGTCTGAATTAGAAGATATTAATAGTAAGTTGTATAAAAAATATAAACTAAAAATCGAAGTTGTATCTCAAGAAGAAGAAGCTTACTATACTGCACTAGGTTGTTATAGTGATATAAAATACGACAAAACCATTTGTATTTTTATTGGTGGTGGAGGCTCTACTGAAATTATATTTGTAAAAAATAAAGAAATTATAGATAAAAAATATTATGATTTTGGGGTTATAGATATTACAGATAAATTTCCAAGTTTAAAAAATGATATACCAGATGTTAGTTTTGATATTGTATATAAGTATCTAGATGACTTAATTACAGATTTAAATATAAATGCAGATGTTTTAATACTAGCAGGAGGCGATCATTTATATTGGTATAATAATGCAGAGTTTGAATTATTTTCTAATGAATTATATTCATCTATTAATCAGAAATATATGTTAAGTATCAATATAAGTGATAAATACGATAGAGATTCGTTTAATAAATCACTTTTAAAAATAAGAGAAAATAGTGATAATCCAAAATGGTTTGACGGTTCAAGAGCAATGAAAGTAATAACAAATTTAATATCACATAAAATAAATGCTAAATATATTATACCAACTAAGATTAATATGGAAGATGGTTTAAAAAATAAAATAAAAAAAGATATAGAAAAGGATGCATAAGATGAATAAAATATTATATTGTTTTGATAAAGATTTACCATTTGATTATTCAAAAGCTGAAATTGCAATAGCTAAAAAGCAAGAAATTGGTATCTTATATGATAGTAAGTTAAAAAAATTTACAGACTTTTTGGAAAATGAAGTAGATATAACAGGAAAAACTTTATTTCCAAGAACAGGTTCTACACAAATTTTCAAAATGAATGAAATGATAATAAAACGTGGGGCAGTACCTGTAGTAAGTAATGAAGAAATTAATAAGGTAGAAAATTGGACAAAATATTATAAAACGAAAAGAAAAATAAAAGTATATAAAGGAAAAGAATTAATAGAAAAGATAGAAGAAATTGAAAAAGAATTTGGTAAAAATATTTTTATTAAAACGGTTAAGAAAAATTTTAGTGACGTAATTTCAGTTTCATTATTAAAAGATAAAGAATGCATTTTTTATAAAACTTTAGAATATCACTTGGAAGATGAATTTGTAGTAAGTGAACCAGTAAATATTATAAGTGATAAATATGGACTAAAAGAATATAGATGTTTTGTTATAAATAATGAGGCTTATAATATTTCAAGATACACTACAGAAGTATTTCATCAAATTGATTCTAAAGTATTAGAAAAATTAAATGATATTATAAATTCAGTAAAAGGTATTTTCCCAAGTAGTTACGTAGTGGATTTAATGGAATATAAAATAGAACAAAATAAATTTATTGATGTAGTAGAATTTAATCCAATTCATGGATCAGGTTTATATTTATATAATTCTGTCTTAGAAAAAAGAGAAGATATTCTTAATAAGAATATAAAAAAAGTTGCTAAAGAATTTATGCTTAATATAGATTCTTGTAGTATAGATGGTAAAGTAATTAATGAACGTAGAAATTTATACAATATAAAAGGTTTTTCTAACGATTTGATGTGTATGTATATTACAGGTGAGATTGGTCTTTCAATAGCATCAGATGTAAATATTACACCTAAAGATTATGCTATGAAAGCTGAAAAAGTAGAATTTAAAGAATTTAAAGAATTTAAAGAATTTAAAGACAACAGGCATCTAAATGGTAGTAGAAGTAATACTACTGACATATTGCTAGATATTAATGAAGATTTAGCAAAAGAAAAATTAGCAAAAATGAAAAAAATGCTAAGTTAATAAAAATAAGAAAGGATGTATATGATGAATAAAATAGGAATTGTAGGATTAGGACATGTTGGATCTAATATGAAAGAATTATTTAAGGATGTAGTTATTTATGATGAACCTAAAAATATTGGTTCTAAAGAAGAAATTAATAGTTGTGATATATCTTTTATTTGTGTTCCAACTCCTGCTAGAGAAGATGGAAGTTGTGATACAAGTATAGTTGAATCTGTTTTAAATTGGGTAAATACTGATGTTATTGTAATACGTTCAACCGTGCCAGTAGGTTTTACTGATAATATGGTAAAAAAGTTAAGTAAAAATATTGTATTTCAACCAGAATATTATGGGGAAACTATAGATCATCCTTTTAGTGATCCTAAAAATAGAAGTTGGATAACTTTAGGTGGAAATTTAAAAGATTCAAAAAAAGTTGCAAATGTGTATAAAAATGTATTTAATTCAAATATTATTTTTCAATTTACAGATTCTAAAACTGCTGAACTTGCAAAATATATGGAAAATAGTTTCTTAGCTACTAAAGTTACTTTCTGTAATCAATTTTATGACTTAGCTAATTCTTTAGGTGTAGATTATGACTTACTAAGAGAAACATGGTTATTAGATCCAAGAATAGGACGTAGTCATACATTTGTATATGATTGTGATAGAGGTTTTGGTGGTTCATGTCTTCCAAAAGATTTAAAATCTATAATACATCAAGCAGATGAATTAAGCTTAGAAGTACCACTTTTAAAATCTGTTTTAAAAACTAATGAATTATATAAAAAATAATTCTAATATATAAGAATATTTGATATAATTAAAACGAGGTGTTTATATGTATGATGTTGTAATAGTAGGAGCGGGGCCAGCCGGTTTATTTTCAGCTTACGAATTGATTACTAAAAATAGTAAGTTAAAAATATGTTTAATAGATAAAGGCGCGCTTGCTAAAAATCGAAAGTGTCCTTTAAATATAGGAGCTAAAAAATGTTTAAATTGTAAGCCTTGTGCTATATTATCAGGATTTGGTGGAGCTGGAACATTTTCAGATGGAAAATTAAATTTTATTCCAAAATTAGGGAAAAGCGACTTATTTAAATATATGTCGCAAAGTGAAGCTTATAAATTAATTGACGATACAGAAGAAATTTTTAATAAGTTTAATATGGATAGTAAAGTATTTCCTTCTAATATGGATGAAGCTTTAAGATTAAAAGAAGAAATAGCTAAAACAGGAGCTCAACTGTTAGTAATTAAACAAAAGCATTTAGGGAGTGACTATTTACCTAAATATATACAAGATTTTACAGATTTTTTAAAAAACAATGGTGTTACTATTTTAGATAATTGCAATGTCATAGATGTGTTTGATGAAAACGATATAATAAATGTAAAATATGAAAAATCAAAAAATGAAGAGTTAGTAAAAGCTAAAAATGTAATTATAGCTCCAGGAAGAACAGGAGCTAAATGGGTACAAAAATTAGCAGAAAAATATAATATTGAATATACTTCACAAAGTATTGAAATAGGAGTTAGAGTAGAAGTTAGAAAAGAAATTTTAAAAAATATAACTGATGTTATATATGATCCTACAATTTTTATTAAAACTGATACATATGCCGATGAAATAAGAACTTTTTGTACTAATCCAGGAGGCTTTGTAGCTAAAGAAAATTATGAGGGTTATATTTGCGTAAATGGGCATGCTCTTAAAGATATTAAATCAAATAATTCTAACTTTGCTTTTATTACCAAAATTAATTTAACTCATCCTACCACTAATACGAGACAATATGGTGAAAGTATAGCTAAAATTGCAAATGTTTTAGGTGATGGTAAACCAATAATACAATCATTGAAAGATTTAAAAAATGGAAGAAGATCAGAATGGCACAGAATTGAAAAAGGTTTTATTGAACCAACTTTAAAAGATTGCGTTGCTGGTGATTTAGCACTAGTACTTCCTCATAGAATAATTTTAAATGTTATTGAAGGATTAGAAAAACTAGATAAAATAATTCCTGGCGTTAATAATGCTGAAACACTTTTATATGGTCCAGAAATAAAATTTTTTAGTAATGAAATCACAACAAATAATAATATGAAAATAGATAATCATAATATATATTTTGTTGGAGATGGAGCAGGAAAAGCTGGAAACATTGTAACAGCTGCAGCAACTGGTTTAATTGCATCTCGTGATATACTAAAAAAATTTGATTAAAAAATATTTATATGTTATAATACTTCCCAAGAAAAGGGGAGTTTTTTTATGGGGGTTAATTTAGAAAACAAAATTTTGTTAAGTAATTTAGATAGTTTATATAAAAAAATGAAATATTTAAGTACAAAAATGACACCTTTTAGTACAAATATAAATGTTGAATATGATAAGTATATGAGTGAAGTTTTTAATATAATGGATATGTTTAATTTAGAATATATTTGTGATACTAAAATAGAACATAGAAATATTAAAAATATTAAAGACGTAAATAAATATTATGAAGAGGAAATACTAGACTATATAGTATATAATGTTAGAAAGCACATGTTAAATGATATGACTATTTCTGAAGTTGATGTTTTTAATGATTTTGACAATTTAGATGCAACAAATTATTGTGATATGGCATCAATAAAAGTTAGTATCGAATGTGCAACTCTTAAAATAAAATCCCAAAGAATGAAAATAATACCTGGATACACAAGTTCAGTAGATCTTTTTGAGGGATGTGGATATCATTATTTTAATATTGTTACAATTGGAATGAAAAAATTTATAGTAGATTGTACATATAAACAATTTTTTAAAGTCGATAAGTCTTCTTTTGAAAGACTGGGAGTACC
>CAQHJP010000014.1 GCA_948801035.1 uncultured Bacilli bacterium | reverse complement strand
CACCAAATGATACAAAACCAAGTACACCAAATGATACAAAACCAAGCAAACCAAATGATACAAAACCAAGCAAACCAAATGATACAAAACCAAGTACACCAAATGATACAAAACCAAGTACACCAAATGAACCAAGCAAACCAAGTGAGACAAAACCAAGTACTCCAAATACTCCAAGCAAACCAAGTGAGACAAAACCAAGTACTCCAAATGAACCAAGTAAACCAAGTGAACCAACAAAGCCAAGTACACCAAATGAACCAAGCAAACCAAGCGAGCCAACAAAGCCAAGTGAAGTAAAACCTGAAGAACCTTCAATGACTGTTGAAAATATTGGGAATTATGTAAAATATACATTATCTAATATTTCTGTCAAAGTTTCAAATAAAGAATTTAAAAAAGCCGTAAATTTAAAGGTAGAAAATTTAAAATTAACATCAAATATGGAAAACAAATTTTCATCTGCTAGTGAATATTTTAAATTATATTTTGAAAATTCTAAAAAAGAAAATGTTAATATAACTTCGCCTAGTCAAATAGTAATTAGTTTAGATCCTACTAAACAATTCTTAGGCATTTATGAAGTTGTAAATGAAGAAACAAGAACATTACAATATAAAGTATTAGGTGATGGAAAAATAGAACTTGAAGTAGCATCTTTAGGAGAATATTTAATTTCTTATAATGCTAAAGAAGAAGTTACAAAATCTAATGACTTACACTGGATAGTATACGATTTACTAATGGTTATTGGTATAGTATTACTTGTAATTAATTTAAGAAAAAAACATTAAAAGAGCAAATTTAAAATATTTGCTTTTTTTTGTATAAAAATTAAAAATATGAACATTATTATGTAGGTGAGAATATGAAAAAATTAATAATTAGCTTTATTTTAATTATAGCTTTTTATATGATGATTGGACATGTTAGCAGTCTTGCTATTCCAGATGATGCACTTAGAATAAGAGTGATTGCTAATAGTAATAGTGCTTATGATCAAGAAATTAAAAGTATAGTAAAAGAAGCTACACAAAAAAGGTTATATGAATTACTTAAAAATACTAAAGGTGTAGACAAAGCTAGAAATATAATAAATAATAATATTTTATCACTAGATACAGATATAAATAAAATATTGAAAGATTTAGATTATAATTTAGGTTATGACATAAATTTTGGTATGAATTATTTTCCTGAAAAAGAATATAAAGGAACTATTTATAATGAAGGATATTATGAATCTTTAGTTATTACACTTGGTAGTGGAGGTGGAGATAATTGGTGGTGTGTTTTATTTCCACCGCTTTGTTTAATTGAAGCAGAAGAATCTAGTGAAGTAGAATATACAAGTTATGTAAAGGAATTAATAGAAAAATATATATAAAGCTATTTGTAGCTTTTTTTAATGGTTGAGAAAAAAACTTGTTTTTGTTATAATATTAAAAGGTGAATTAGTTTGGAAAAAATTATAAATGACTTAATAAATAATAATTATTTTAAACCTAATGATAGTGTAGTTGTTGGTGTTTCTGGTGGACCAGATTCTATGTGTCTTCTGACTATATTGCAAAAAGTTAGTAAAAAAATAAATTTAAATATTATTGTTGCACATGTAAATCATAACACGGGAAGAAAAGGTCAAATATTAGATCAAAAATTTGTTACAGAATATTGTGATAAATTTAATTTAAAATTAGAAGTTTTAACAATAAAAGATTATAATGATGATAATTTTCATAATGAGGCTAGAAAAGTGAGATATAATTTTTTTAATGACTTATCTATTAAGTATAATGCAAAATATATTTTAACTGCTCATCATGCTGATGATCTTATGGAAACTATTTTAATGCGTATTGTAAGAGGTTCAACAATAAAAGGTTATAGTGGGTTTTCAAAAGAAACATATTATGAAAATTATACTATTTTAAGACCACTTATAAGTACGACAAAAGATGAAATTTATAAATATTTAAAGGAAAATAATATAGATTATAGAATAGATGATTCTAATTTAAAAGATACATATACTAGAAATAGATTTAGAAAATATATAATTCCTGCGTTAAAAAATGAAGATGTTAATGTTGCAAATAAATTTTATAAATTTAGTAAAACTTTAATTGAGTGTAACGATTATATTGATTCTTATATAAAAAAAATATATAATACTATATGCCCGAATGATATTGTTAATATAGATTTATTTTTAAAAGAATCTCATATAATTCAAACTAAAATAATTAGTACTATGCTTTTAGAAAAATACCAAGATGATCTTATGCTTATAACTGATAAGCATACAGATTTAATTCTTAATTTAATTGAAAGTGGAAAGTCTAATTCTACTATATATTTACCTAACAATATAAAAGCAGTTAAATCATATAATAAATTTTATTTTAGTAAATATGAAGATGAGGATAATAGTTATGAAATTCAGATAGATGATCATGTTATTTTACCAAATGGACATGTTATTAATAAAATTGACTTTACTTTATCTAATGATAATAATATTTGTAGAATTTCATATGATAAGGTAAAAATGCCACTTTTTGTAAGAAATAAAAAAGCTGGCGATAAAATTATTGTTAAAGGCATGAAAGAGGCAAAAAAAATAAAGGATATATTTATAAATGAAAAGGTAGAACTTAAAAAAAGATCTACTTGGCCAATTGTATGTGATAGTGAAAATAATATAGTTTGGATACCAGGATTAAAAAAATCACATTTTTGTGCTAATAAAGATGAAAAATGTGATATAATACTTAAGTATAATTAAAAGGAGGCAAATTTATGAACAAAAAGGATATAAAAAAGGGTTTATTTCCATATGTAGTTTTATTTGTATTAATGCTTATTATATACTATGTTTTTACTTTATCTAATTTAAAAGTAAATAAATTTTCATATGATGATTTTATTAATCATATGAATAATAATGAAATTAAAGAAATTACTATTACACCAAGATCTTCTGCAGGTGTTTATGAAATAAGTGGTAAATTAAAATCTTATGGTGATAAAGAAAAATTTTATCTAAAATTACCACTTTCTAATGAGGTTATTTCAAAAGTTTATAGTGGAGAAGAAACATTTGATTTTAAATCAAATACTTTCTCTGATCCAGCATCTTCTACATTACTTCAGTTTGCAGTAAATGTACTTCCAATGTTACTTTTACTTGGAATTGGATTTTACTTTGTTACTAAACAGATGGGAACTAATAATAAGTCTATGGACTTTGGAAGAAGTAAAGCTAAACTTAATGAAGATTCTAATAAAGTAACATTTAAAAATGTTGCAGGTTTAACTGAGGAAAAAGAAGAAGTAAAAGAACTTATAGACTTTTTAAAAAACCCTAAGAAATTCACAAGATTAGGTGCTAGAATTCCAAAAGGAGTGCTTCTTGTAGGTCCTCCAGGAACTGGTAAAACACTTCTTGCTAAAGCTGTTGCAGGAGAAGCTAATGTACCATTTTATTATATAAGTGGTTCTGAATTTGTTGAATTATTTGTAGGTGTTGGTGCATCACGTGTTAGAGATATGTTTAAACAAGCTAAACATAATGCACCATGTTTAATATTCATTGATGAGATTGATGCTGTTGGCCGCCAAAGAGGTGCTGGTCTTGGTGGAGGCCACGATGAAAGAGAGCAAACTTTAAACCAATTACTTACTGAAATGGATGGCTTTGGTGCGAATGAAGGAATAATTATAATAGCTGCAACAAATAGACCTGATGTTCTAGACCCAGCCTTACTTAGACCTGGTAGATTTGATCGTCAAGTTCAAGTTAATTTACCAGATGCTAAAGGTAGAGAAGAAATATTAAATGTGCATGCAGTTAATAAAATATTTGCTAAAGATGTAAATCTTAAAAATATTGCATCAAGAACTACAGGATTTTCTGGAGCAGATTTAGAAAATTTATTAAATGAAGCGGCATTACTTGCAGTTAGAAAAAATTTAAGTGCAATTACAATGGAAGAGATAGATGAAGCTCAAGATAGAGTATTGATGGGGCCTGCTAAAAAATCTAAAAAATATACTGAAAATGATAAGAAATTAGTTGCTTATCATGAAGCAGGACATGCAGTACTTGGCATTAAATTAAATGGTGCAAACGAAGTTCAAAAAATAACTATTATTCCACGTGGGTATGCTGGTGGTTATACAATGATGCTTCCAAAAGAAGAAAGATTTACTGAAACTAAAAAAGAATTATTAGAAAGAATTACTGGATTGCTTGGTGGGCGTGTTGCTGAGGAATTAGTATTTAAAGAAGTTACAACAGGGGCACATAATGATTTTGAACAAGCTACAAAAATCGTTCGTGCTATGGTAACTGAATATGGTATGAGCTCTTTAGGACCACTTCAACTTGAACAAAATGAAGGTAGTGTATTTTTAGGAAGAGATTATAATAAGTCACGTAATTTTTCATCTCAAGTTGCTTATGAAATAGATGAGGAAATGAGAAGAATTATAGATGAATGTTATTCAAATGCAGTAAAAATAATTAAAGAAAATAGAGACCTACTTGATTTACTTGCAAATACTTTAATAACAAAAGAAACTTTAACAAAAGAGGAAATTGATTATTTAGTTGAACATAAATGTTTACCTAAAGTAGATATGGACTTAACTGAATTAAAAAAAATAGCTAAAGAAAAGAAAATCAAAGGTTATACAAAAATGACTAAAGAAGAACTTGAAGAAGCTATATCTAAAACTATAGATTAATCTATAGTTTTATTTTTTTTTCTCATATGCTATAATTAAAATGGTGATTATATGAAAATAGGAATAGCTTCAGATCATAGAGGTTTTAAATTAAAACAAGAAGCGACAAAATTTTTAAAAGAATTAGGTTATAATGTAGTTGACTATGGAACAAATAGTGAAGAAATGGTTGATTATCCTTTATATGCAATTAAAATAGGAGAAGAAGTAAGAGATAAAAATATTGATTTTGGTATTTTGATTTGTGGTACAGGAATCGGAATGTCTATTATGTGTAATAAAATTAAATGCGTAAAATGTGCTAGAGTGGTAAGCGTAAATGATGCTTATTATTCTAGACTACATAATGATGCTAATGTAATTGCTTTATCTGAAGATAATAAGGATTATAAAGAAATATTAAAAACTTTTATTACAACTGAATTTTCAAATGTTGAAAGATACAAAAAAAGAAATGAAATGGTAGATAATTATGACAACTAAATGTTTAATATATATATTAATTATTCCTTTTTCTCTTTTAGCACTTGATAGTATTAATATACAAGGAGTATTTAAAAAAAATAAATATTATCAAGCTAGATTATTGTATTTATTTTTAGCGATGGCTCTTTCGTATTTAGTAGTAAATTTCTTATTTGATGTTTTTACATCATATAAAATAATATAAATAAAGCAGTACTTATTGGAGATGATATTATGAGGAAAGTACTGCTTTTAACTTGTTTAATTATACTTGTACCGTTTATTATAGTTTTTACTTTTATACGTGAGGATGAGGTAAAATTTATATATAGTAGTAATATGAGCGTAAGAGTAAAAAATAGTGAAACAAAAGAAATTACAAATGTTTTATTTGAAGATTATATTGTGGGGGTCTTAGCAGGAGAAATGCCAATTACATTTGAGCTTGAAGCTTTAAAGGCGCAAGCGGTTGCATCAAGAAGCTATGTGATGAGGCAAATGTTATATAATAAAGATAAAGATTATGATGTTGTTGATACTGTTTTAAATCAAGTTTATTTATCAACTGATTATTTGCAAAGTGTGTGGAAGGATGAATATACTTCTAAAATAAATAAAATTAAGACAGCAGTTTTAGAAACTAAAGGAGAGTATTTAGAATATAAAGGTGAAGTAGTTGAGGCAATGTTTTTTTCAACAAGTGTAGGTAAAACTGAAAATAGTGAGGAAGTATTTAGCACAAAAAAACCATATTTAAGGAGTGTAGATTCTACTTGGGATAGTATTTCTCCAGTATATAGTTTAGATTATAAGTTTAAAAAAACAGAATTTTATAATAAATTAAATTTAAAATATAGTGATAATCTAAGTTTAGAAGTAACATCAAAAACATCAACTGGAAGAATAAAAAAAATAAAAATCAATAATGTATTATTTAATGCTAGTGATGTAGTAAAAAAATTAAATATAAAATCAAACTATTTTGAAATGACTGAAGATAATGATAATATTTATATTACGACTAAAGGATATGGACATGGGGTTGGTATGAGCCAGTATGGTGCACAAGCAATGGCTCTTAATGGTTATAACTATAAAGATATATTAAAACATTACTATCAAGGAGTTGAACTAAAAAAATATAATTAATTGAATATTTTTTTCATATTTGTCCACACTTATTATAGAGGTGAAAAATTTGAAAAAAAGAAGGTTAAAGAAATCAGTTGCGTATGCTTTGTATGGTTTATGTTTTATAACAGTAATAGGTACGGTTTATATGTTACAAGTAATAACAAATCCTAAAACTTTAGAAGATGAATCTACTTATGTTGATAGTATAATACTTGACAAAGTTATGCCAGTAGTTAATGTTACTGCTAGTATTAAAAGACCATATACAGCTAGTAATATTACAATAGGTAAATATTATTATGATAAAAAAGATAGTGAAGATGTGCAAAAAAAATCTATTATTTATTACGGAGATACTTTCATGCCAAATAGTGGAGTAGATTATGTTAGTGAAGAAGTGTTTGATGTTGTATCTATTTTAGATGGGGTAGTTACTAAAGTTGATGAAAATAATTTGCTTGGAAAAATAGTAGAAATAACTCATGACAATAATTTAATAAGTGTATATCAAAGTTTATCTGAGGTAACTGTAAATGTTGGAGATAGCATAATGCAAGGAACTGTATTAGGAAAAAGCGGAGAAGCTAATATTTCAAAAGATTTAAAAAATCATTTACACTTAGAACTTATTAAAGATTCAAAAAATATAAATCCAGAAAATTATTATGATAAAAAAGTAGATGAATTGTAATTATAATTCATCTTTTTTGTAAATAAATTTGGTATAAAAATAACCTCTAATTATATACTTTACTAGAGGTGTATTAAATGAATAAAGCTATAGTAAAAAGAGTTTTAAATGAAGCAAATTATATAATTGAAACATCAAATACAATAAGGGATATAGCTAAGATTTTTAATGTTAGTAAAAGTACTGTACATAAAGATTTACATGAAAGGCTATTTTATATAGATAAAAAACTTTTTAAAAAAGTTGAGGAAATCTTAAATTACCACACTAGTATAAGACATATAAGAGGAGGAAATTCTACTAAAGAAAAGTATTTAAATATATCTAACCTCGTGGTATAATAAATTTAGAATGGAGTGAGATAAGTGTTTTCAAAAGATATCGGAATAGATTTAGGAACAGCTAACGTTTTAATTTATATAAAAAAAGAAGGAATAGTTTTAAATGAACCTTCTGTTGTTGCAATTGATACAGATACTAAAAGACCACTTGCTATTGGAACTGAAGCAAAAAAAATGTTAGGTAGAACGCCGGAGGCAGTTAAAGCTATTAGACCACTTAAAGATGGAGTAATAGCAGATTTTGAAGTAACAGAAATAATGTTAGAACATTTTATAAAAAAGATAAATGGGAAATGCTTATTTTCTAGACCAAGAATATTAATATGTTGTCCTTCAAATATTACACAAGTTGAAAAAAATGCGATAAGAGAAGCAGCAGAACGTACTGGAGCAAAAAAAGTTTACTTAGAAGAAGAAGCTAAAGTTGCTGCTATTGGTGCAGGGGTAGATATTTCTAAGGCTTGTGGTAATATGGTTATAGATATTGGCGGTGGAACAACAGACATAGCTGTTTTATCATTAGGTGAAATAGTAACTTCTAAATCACTTAAAATAGCTGGAAATGTATTTGATAATGAC
>CAQHJP010000013.1 GCA_948801035.1 uncultured Bacilli bacterium | reverse complement strand
TCTTACGAACTATTGCAGGAACTAAAACACCATTTTCTTGAATACTATCTTTTAACTCTTCATAGTTCAGATCATTATTGATCTTAAATGGGTGCTTTGGAAAATCTTTAATATCTGATATTTTAATTTTCTTGATTTCTTCTTTCATAAAACCTCCTATTTTATTGCACAAAAAAAGACTGAAATAAATCAGCCTTAAAAATCTATAATATTTTATAATTCTATAAGTTCATATTCTCTACTACCTAATCCAATGCTTTCAGCATAAGGTAATATTTCTCTTCCTAGTTGTCCATCAATTCTTTCTTGTAATAATTTAGCTCCCGGATCACTTGAATTCCATATCATATCAATAAATGCTTGATCATTAGCTACTGGATCTAATGAAGCCACTATTCCTAAATCTGCCATTACTGGATCTCCTTGATGAGCATCACAATCACATTCTAATGATAATGCATTCATTACCGTAATATATAGTATAGGTTTATTTTGTTCTTTAAAATAATCAGCTACTGCTTTTGCAGATTCGGCCATTGATTCAATAAACTCAATTTGTTGATATGGTTTATCCCAAGCTGTATCTGGATTTTCATCTTGACCACAGCTATGAATATATGCTTTACCATTTCTAGAAGCAACTCCTATAGATTGATTTTTAAGATTTGCTCCCATCCCTCCCATTTGATGACCTTTTCCGTGTGCTAAATTAAGCATTGCATCATAATTTTTAAGATTATTACCAACAATATCATATTCTAGGTGTTTACCATTTTTAACTGGGATTTTAAATTCTCCATCTGCATCCATAATATCTACTTTAGCAAAAGAAGTAAATCCATGTTCTTCAGCAACTTTTAAATGATCTTCAGCATTTGTTCTTGCTCCTGGATAAGCTGTATTACATTCAATGATTGTTCCATTTAATTTTTTTACTAAAGGACCAATTAAGTCAGCTTTCAAATATCCTTTTGATCCAGCTTCACCAGTAGATACTTTCACACCTACATTTCCTTTTAATTCTACACCAAGTGCTTCATATATTTTAATTAAGCTTTCTGGTGTAATTTCTTTTGTAAAAAATACTTTTGATTTCATATATATCCTCCTATTTTATTATTTTTATGGAAAAAGCAAAGTTTTTTTCTAGTATTTATGGGATTTGCATATTTAACATCCACCCATAGCATGTCCTTTAAAATGCGCTAAATTAATAATAAAGTCATAATTAGATAAATGTGAACCAACAATATCAACACTTAAATGTTTCCCATTTGCAGGAATTTCTATTTCTCCTTCAGAATCCATAATATCAACCTCAGCAATTTTATCAAAGCCATGTGCTTTTATATTTTCTAAATGTGCTTCTGTTGTATTTCTATTGCCCGCATATGCAGTATTACATTCTAAAATTGTACCATTTACCTTGCTTACTAAATCTTTAATTAATTCTGGTTTTAAATAATTGTGTCCACCAAGTTCACCAGTTGAAATCTTAACTCCAACTTTACCACTTACTTCTACATTTAAACATTCATATATTTTAACAAGTGCCTCAGGTGTGATTTCATTTGTAAAATAAACTTTAGCTTTTTCCATAATAATATCTCCTTCTATTTTTATTATAACATAAAAACAAGATTTAAATCTTGTTTTAATTTTGAAACTGTGAATTATATAATTCTGCATAAAAACCATTTTTAGCTATTAACTCATCATGATTACCCTGTTCAATTATGTTTCCATCTTTCATAACTAAAATTAAATCTGCATTTTTGATTGTTGATAATCTATGAGCTATTATAAATGAAGTTCTACCTTTAGTTAATTTATCCATAGCACGTGATACTAATTCTTCTGTTCTAGTATCTACATTACTAGTAGCTTCATCAAGTATCAAAAATGGTGCATCTTCTATCATACCACGAGCTATTGTAAGAAGTTGTTTCTCACCTACTGATATAGAATCTGAGTCAGTTAAAACATAATCAAGTCCACCAGGCAAAGTTTTAATAAAATGATCTATGCCAACAGTTTTTAAAGCACTCCATATTTGTTCATCTGTAACATTTTCCTTATTAAATTTAATATTATCTCTAATACTTCCTTCAAATAACCATGTATCTTGTAAAACCATTATAAATAAGTTGTGAATACATTCTCTTTTTAAAGTTTTAATAGACTTATTATCAATAATTATATCTCCAGAGTTAATTTCATAAAACTTCATAAGTAAATTAACCATTGTAGTTTTACCTGCACCAGTGGGACCAACTATTGCAATTTTATCTCCACTTTTTACATTCGCACTAAAGTTTTTAATTATAGTTTTATCTAAATCATATCCAAATTTAACATTTTTAAACTCTATATTACCATTTATAGAATTTTTATCTAAAGATAATGTTAGATTATCTTCATTACTCATTTCTTTTTCATCCAAAAGTTCAAATACTCTTTCTGCACTAGCAGCAGTAGTTTGTAAACTTGTCATCGCTTGAGCAATTTGTGAAAGCGGATTTGTAAATAATCTAACATAAATCATAAAAGCTACTATAACACCAAATGATATTATATTATTCATAACAAGTATAGCACCTACTACACATACTACAACATAACCTAAATTGCCTACAAAACCCATTATAGGTTGCATAAGTCCTGATAAAAATTGACTATTTTTATTACAACTATATAATTTTTTATTTAATTTATTAAATTCATCATTAGATAAATTAGTAGCATTATAAGCTTTAACAACAGAATGTGATGAATAAATTTCTTCAATATAGCCATTTAAATTACCTAATTCTACTTGTCTTTGTATAAAATATTTTTGAGACTTTTTAAGTAATACTGCCATAAACATAAATCCAACTAGGCTAGAAACAATAGCCGTTAAAGCCATTATATAATTAGTTACAAACATCATTATAATCGAACCTATAAAAAGAGTTATAGAAGATACTAAAGATGAGATACTTTGATTCATATTTTGACTTACTGTATCAATATCGTTTGTTACACGTGATAATATATCACCAGTTTCATATTTATCAAAATAACTAAGTGGTAGTTTATTTATTTTAAAACTTATTTTTCTCCTTAAACTTTTAGCATAATTATTAGATATAATTGTCATTAAAATACTTTGAATGTATGAAAATAAAGCACTTATAATATATAAACTTCCAAGCATAATAGTTAAAGTTTTTATTTTATTCATATTTATACTAGGTTTTATTTTATTATAAATAGACTCAGGCATATTTTTTAATATATCTTCATACGAAGTATTCATGGACATAATTTCATTTAATTTAATTTTATCTATATCTGGTATATTAGGATCAGTAATTATTTCATTTATTTTATGTTCATCTATATTTATAGTTATGCCTTCTGTTATCACATCTGTTAAGTTTGATAATTTGTTAGGTGCAATTAGGGCAAGTATGGCACTAGTAAATGCAAGTATTAGTGAAAATATTAATAAATATTTATAATTATTTAAACTTTTAAATAATCTTATTATAGATCCTTTAAAATCTTTTGATTTTTCAAAGTTTCTTACTCTAGGCATTTTCCAACTCCTCCTTTGTAAGTTGTGATAAAGCTATTTCCTTATATACCTGACAATTTTTAAGTAATTCTTTGTGTGTCCCAATACCAACACATTCACCCTTATCTAACACTATAATTTTATCCGCATTTATAATCGTTCCAATTCTTTGTGCAACTATAAGTACTGTTGCATCTAAAACATATTTTTTTAATTCTTTTCTAAGCGTTAAATCAGTTTTATAATCAAGTGCAGAAAATGAATCATCAAAAATATATATCTCAGGTTTTTTACAAATAGCACGTGCTATAGATATACGTTGTTTTTGTCCACCACTTATGTTCGTACCACCATATGAAAGATGTGAATTAATACCTTTTTCCATTTTTGTAACAAAATCATATCCTTGCGCAACCTTTAAAGATTCTAATACATCTTTATTAGTAATCTTTTTACCACAATCACCATATTTAATATTATCACTTACGCTACCAGTAAATATTACAGCTTTTTGAGATACATAGCCTATTTTATTATGAAGCGTTTCTTGTTTATAATCTTTAACATTAATATTATCAATTAAAACTTCACCTAAAGTTGCATCATAAAATCTTGGAATCAAATTAATTAAAGATGATTTACCAGAACCTGTTGAACCTATAAATGCTACTGTCTCACCCTTATTAACTTTAAAAGAAATATTTTTAAGTAAATATTCATCAGCATCAGGATATTTAAATGAAACATTTTTAAATTCTACACATCCAGATTCATTCGTATTTCCTTTAAAATCACCATCTTTTATTGAAATACTATGGTCAAGTACCTCGTTTATACGATTTGCTGATACTTTTGCTCTTGGCCATATCATAAATATCATAGCAAGCATTAAAAATGACATAATAACTTGCATTCCATATGATGAAAACACTATTACATTACTAAATATTGTTATTTTATCAAGTAAGAAAGCTTTTTCAATTAATATAGCACCAATAAAATAAATTCCTAATGTAAGAGTGTGCATAACTAAATTCATAACTGGATTTAAAATAGCAAAACATTTTTGATTAAATAATTGATTATTTGTTAAATCAGTATTAACTAAATCAAATCTATCAGTTTGAAACTTTTCTGCATTAAAAGCTCTAATAACTCTAATACCAGTTAAATTTTCTCTCATTACACAATTTATTTTATCAATTAATTTTTGTACACGCTCGAATCTAGGAATTACAATTATCATAAGAAATATAATTGTAATTAATAAAACTATTACACAAGCACCTGTTAACATACTAAGTTCAACGCTTTTACCCAAAATTTTACTAATTGCAAAAAAAGCCATAATAGGTGCTTTTATAAGCATTTGAAGCCCCATTGATATAAGCATTTCTATTTGTGTAACATCATTTGTAGTTCTAGTAATTAAACTACTAGTTGAAAACTCTTTTATTTCCTCTATATTAAAATCAGTAACTTTTTTAAATATTTTACCTCTTAAATTAAATGAAAAATTAGCAGCTAATCTAGATGCAAAAAAACCAACTATTATTGCTGTTGTTAAACTTCCAAAAGCACATAGTAGCATATAACTACCTTCTTTTAATATAGATGATAAATTAATATTATCAGTTTGTATTAAACTTGTTATAGAACTCATATAATCTGGTAATTTTAAATCTAAATGTACTTGTATAACTATTAAAATTAAACATATAAACGCACATAAAACATCTTTTTTTGTAAGATTCTTAAGTATTTTAATCATAAATCCTCCTTTATATTTTCTAACATCTTATCAATAATATTATAAAATAAATTTAAATCTTTACTATCTACTCCCAAACACAATTTTTCATTAACAATATTCATTTTATTAAAAAGATACCCATATAAATTTATTGATAAATCAGTTAATAGTATTTGTTTGCTCCTAGCATCGATATTATTATCTTTTTTTATAATTAAACCATTCTTTTCCATTGTATGTAATATTCCTGATATTGTTGAACGTCTAATTTTTAAAATTTTTTCAATGTCTTTTTGATAAACTATTTTCTTATTATATAAATATTTGATTATTGAAATTTGAACTGGCGTTATATTATATTTTTTAATATATGGATCAGTTGCCATAATTTTTAATATTGCCATTTCTAAATCCTTAATTTTAAATAATACCATATTTATCCTCCATTTTGTTAGGCAACTAACATCAATTTTACTCTTATTAAAAAAATATGTCAATATGAATATTTTTTGTTTAAAATTATGATACAATTATTTAGGTGATTTCATGAGGCAATTATCTATAGTTATATCTAAAGTATCAATTTCTACTATATTATTTTTAGCATTAATCCCTATTATACTTATTTGTTTATTATTTAATTATGTATATAAAACTATAAAAAGGTCTTAAAGACCTTTTTTTATTCTACAATTATTAGCCTATTTACTGATGCACAGTTACCAGATAAATCGCAAACTTCATATTTAATTATTTGTTCACCTATTTGATTTAAAACCTCACTAATTTTTATATCACCAAATTCATTTGAATTATCAGTAACATATACATCTTTATAAAAATCATAATTATCTAAATCGGAAAGTTTTATTGTTGTAGTATTTGGTACTGTAATAATAGGTTTTATACTATCTACAATAATTATAGTCTTAGTAATTCTTGCTGTAAGCAAATTATCAGTAACTTCATAATTTACCTTATAAGTTTTTAATTTAGAAGTATCTATACTAGGTATTTCTTCTAAATTATCATAATATGTAATATTTACATTATCTAATATTTCATTATTATGATTATATGCTGTTGCACCAAGCTCATTATAAACACTATTTATCTCAACTTCTTCTATATATAAATTATTAGAAAAATTAAACTCACCATTTAATCTAATTGTTGGAGATAATTCATTTTCCATATCAACTAGAGGGACAACATCTAAAACTGTAAAATCATAATCATTATTTCTATATGTTATTACAACTTGTGAACCATTATAAAAATTTTCACCAGTTTTAGGGTTTTTAATATCAACAGGTAAATATCCACCTTTTTTAAGTTCTAGAAATGTTACTACAATACTATCATGTTCAAGTTTTGGAAGATTAGAAGTGTGTTCATAGGCCCATTTTCTAGCTGAAGATTTAATTATCTCAATTTGGTCTAAATAAGTATTTTCTTCACTTTCCCTTATAATCGTTCCAATAGTTGGAAAAACTATTAATCCTATTACTGCAAGAACTATAATTACAGTAAGTAATTCAATTAAGGTAAAACCCTTTTTCATACCATCACCTTAAATAATTATATCAAATATTTTATAAACTTACAATCTAGTAGTTAAAAACAACATAAAACAAACAAATAAGCCAAGTAATATATAACCATTAATTTTTTCTTGTTTTTTAGATTTATAAGTAACACCTAATGCCATTGATATTAAAATACCACCAATAAGTCCGCCTATATGGGCAAAATTGTCAATTCCACTTGATAAAAAACCAATCATCAAATTAAGTACAATTATTGGAATAATTTGACTTTTTATAGTAGTTCCTAAATATAATCTATAATGATATCCAAAATAGAGTATTGATCCAAGAAGACCAAATATAGCTCCACTTGCTCCAGCTGATATACTATTGTTTGTTACTATAGAAAGAAGTGAACCACATATTCCACTTACTAAATAAATTACTATATATTTAAACTTTCCATAAAAGCTTTCTACTTGAGTACCTATTATAAAAAGTGAATAACTATTAACAAGTAAATGCATAATTCCTATGTGTATAAATATAGATGAAATAAGTCTATAATATTCATGATAAGTAATTACTAAATCTCTATTATTAGCTCCAAAATTAATCAAAGTTAAAACATCTTCACTGCCAAGACCAAATACATACATAAGCATAAATATAATAAAATTAATTAAAAGTATTATGTAAGTAACTACAGGTTTTTTAATTTTAAAAACTTTCTCATTTTTTACTGAATCTAATTCAGTTTTTTTATTGATTTCCTCAGTTAGTTTTAAAAATAAATCCATACCCTCTTCTTCATATTTTAGTATTTTTTTAATATCATTAAATACAGAAGTAACACAATCAGTTATAATATCATTAACACTTTTTACATCTACACAAGTTATAAAATCATAATTATTATCTAACTTAACATTATCACCTAAGTTTAAATAAAAACTTAAAGTTGGCATTTTTAATGATAATGTTTTTTTCTTTATGGATTTCATAATTTGTTTTGTTTTAAATATATCATAATCTAGCTGTTCATTATTGTGAATATAATTTGAAACAATTCTAATTATTTTATATTCAGATTCTAAATTTTCAAGCCATATTTCATTTTTTGCCCCATACAAAACAACCGGATTATAATTCTTTTCAGTTATAAAATAATGCAGTAATTTCATTGTTATAGTATCACTATTTGTCATAAGTCCTCCTTAAATTTATTTACTATATCTGTAAAACAACTAGGCGGTTCTACACTAAATTTCATAAACTATAAAGTTTTATGATGTGTAAATACTAATTCTTTAGAATGTAAGC